>JAMOOP010000015.1 GCA_027065385.1 Campylobacteraceae bacterium
TTTGTTATAATATGTGAAATTATAGCGTTTTTTTATTATATATAGATTAAAGTAGGAGTATATTTATAGCTTTATTTCTTAAATATCATTATTTTTTGCTACTATTGAGATAAATATTTAAGACATACCTTTGCAAGTATATTTCTAAGTAAAGGAGAAGAGCCTGAGTGGGTTGGGTTAAAAATGCTTGGACATTCTAATATGACTATAACAAATAAATATTATCGAAAGTATATTGAACAAGTAGATAGAGAACGAGGTACTTTTCTCAATAATTATATAGAAAAAGTTTCATAACAAAAACGGTATGAAAAGCGTACGAAATAAAAAAGATACTTACGAAATAGCTATTTTATGGGATTTAATAAGTGGTGGCGCCAGACGGAATCGAACCGCCGACACAAGGATTTTCAATCCTTTGCTCTACCGACTGAGCTATGGAGCCACTCTAAATGTAGTACTTCTTATTTGAAGTGGCTGAAATTATAGCCACTTAAACTTAAAGTAATATTAAATTAGTATATTTTTTTTATAAACTTTATAAATTCTTCACCTCTATGTTTATATGATTTAAATTGGTCATAACTAGCCCCTGCTGGAGAAAGCAAAGCTACATCACTATTACTCATCTCTTTATCTATTATCTCAACTGCTTTCTCTAGTGTTTTACATGAAGTGTAATCTACACCATATTTAGTAGCTAATAAAGCTAATTTGGTGCTATTTGAACCTATTGTATAGATTTTTATATTTAATTTTTCTAAAAGTTCAAAAAGAGGGGTTAACTCTGCCCCCTTATCATCTCCGCCAATAATTAATCTTATAAATCTATTGCTATACCCTTTGACTGCTTGAATAGTTGCATCTAGGTTTGTAGCTTTTGAGTCATTTACCCATAATCTATTTTTACTATCTTTTATCTCTTCTTGTCTATGGTTATCTAGTTTAAATTGATTTACAGTATCATAATCTACCTCATCAAATAGAGTTCTAGTAACAGCTAATGCTAAAAGAGCATCTTCTAAAAAGGCTGATTTAAATCTTATTTTAGAACTATCTATAGCAAAATACTCTTCTAAGAATTTAGATGAATCATACTCAACTATAAAAGCATTAGATTTAGGTAAATTTAAACCTTTTGGAACTAAAGCTAACTCTCCCTCTTTCATTGTTAGTAGTGGTTTTAGTTTATCTTTTTCATACTGCTCTTCACTTCCATGCCAATCTAAGTGGTCTGGAGTTATTGGAAGGAGTAGATATATATTGGGTGATGCTATATTTGTGTGATGAAGTGTGAATGAGCTACTCTCTAATATCCATATAGGGGCATTAGTGTCAAGTTTAGCTAAAGGTGTGCCGATATTCCCTCCTGTTACTGCTCCTTTACTTTCTAAAAGGTGACCTAACATCTGTGTTGTTGTTGTTTTTCCATTTGTTCCACTTATCCAAATTGAAAAAGGCATCTCTTTAGCAAAAAAGTCATATTCACTTATTAGATTATTGGCTTTTTTAATTAGAGGGTGAGTAGGTTTAAAACTAGGTGTTGTAACTTCTAGTTTACTTTTATTTGGGTTAAATAGGTTTGATGGGTAGATTTTATTACTGTTTTCATCTATATATGGCTCAACTGCTTTATCATCAAAAAAAACACAACCACCACCCAATTTTTCAGCAATAGCTTTTGTTGTTAATCCATATCCAAAAAGTGTAGGTTTCATTATATTTCCTATCTTATTTTTAGAGTAATTAGTGCTAAGATATTTGAGATAAATGCAATCATCCAAAATCTAACAATAATCTTATTTTCAGCCCACTTTTTCATCTCAAAATGGTGATGAATGGGTGCCATTAAAAATATTCGCTTCTGTCTTACTTTATAACTTCCAACTTGTAAAATAACAGATACAGTCTCAATTACAAATATTAAACCAACTAAAACAAGCAGAGCTTCACTTTTTCCTATAATTGCCATATATGCTAAAACTCCACCAATAGATAAAGAACCAGTATCTCCCATAAATAGTTCAGCAGGATAGCAGTTATACCAAAGAAAACCAAGTAAAGCTCCTGCTAAAGATGAAGCTAAAATAGTTACCTCTCCTATACCTTGAATATCTGGTAAAAGTAGATATTTTGAAAATACAGCATGACCTGTCATATATACAATAATTCCTAAAGTTGCTAAACTAAAAATAGAAGGTACTGTAGCTAATCCATCAAGTCCATCTGTAATATTTACAGCATTAGTTGTAGCTAAAAATACCAATATCCAAAATGGTATAGCAAATATCCCTATATCCATAATAGGCTCTTTTACAAATGGTATATATATAGTTGTTGGGAAATTAGCTAAATATATAATAAATATTGTAACAATTACACCTACAACAGCTTGAAGTAGAAGTTTTCCCCTACTTGTTAATCCTTGAAGATTATCTCCTGTTAGAATTTTTCCTAAATCATCTTTTAACCCTACAAGTGCAAACCCAATAAGAGTTATAAGTCCTGCTATAAGATATAGGTTTGTTATATCTCCTGTTAATAATATAGCTATTACAGTAGTAATAACAAAAACAGCTCCACCCATAGTAGGTGTATTTTGTTTATTGGCGTGATTTGGAACATATTTATTGATTGGCTGTTGAGCTTTTCTTGATATTGCCCAAGCCATAAACCTAGGTAGTAAAAATATAGTCAAAAGAAAAGCTATAAAAAATCCAAGACCAGCTCGAACAGAGATATATTGTAAAATATTGATGTGAAATAGTTGATAGAAAGCATATAACATATAGTAAAAATCCTGATTTAAGTAAATAAGTGATATTTTACTTAAAATATTCTAAAAGATAGGGTTAAATATATGAAGATACAAAAAACTATTTTAATTATAACAGATGGAATTGGATGTAAACCAAATAGTATCTGTAATGCGTTCAAAGATGCAACTAAACCAACATTTGATAAACTTTTAAAAACTGCTCCAAAAGCACTTATATCAACTTATGGTTTAAGTGTGGGTCTGCCAGAAGGTCAAATGGGAAACTCTGAAGTGGGACACATGACAATAGGAAGTGGAAGAGTACTCTATCAAGATTTAGTAAAAATATCATTAGCTATTAAAGATGGCTCTATAGAAAAAAATGAGGCACTAAATGGTGCTTTAGAAAAAAGTAAAAGAGTTCATATTATAGGTCTGCTTAGTGATGGAGGGGTTCACTCCCATATAGAACATATTATAGGTCTAGCACTTTTAGCAGAAAAAAGAGGTAAAAAGGTATTCTTACACTTAATAACAGATGGTAGAGATGTATCACCAACCTCTGCTAAAAGTTTTGTAAAAGAGATAGAAGATATTTGTTCTCATAATATAACTATTGCTACTATTGGTGGTAGATTTTACACTATGGATAGAGATAATAGATGGGATAGAGTTGAAAAAGGGTATAATGCTATTGTAAATGCTACTCCAAAAACTAATATTAATATAGAAGAGTATATAGATAACTCTTATAAAGATGAGGTTTATGATGAGTTTTTAGAGCCTATTGCATTTAATGATTATAGTGGAATGAAAGAGGGAGATAGTGTAATACTGGCAAATTTCCGTTCAGATAGAGTAAGAGAGATTACAACAGCATTAGGAAGTAGAGAGTTTAATAATTTTAAAAGAGAGTATATCCCTTTAAATATTGTAACAATGACTAGTTATGATGCTTCATTTAATTACCCTGTGATGTTTAGAAAAGAAGTTCCCAAAAATACATTAGCCGAAGTAATAAGCAGTGCAAAACTTACACAACTTCATACAGCAGAAACTGAAAAGTATGCACATGTTACATTTTTCTTAAATGGTGGAGTAGAAGAGCCATTTATTGGTGAGAGTCGTGTATTAATTCCAAGTCCTAGTGTTAGAACTTATGATTTAAAACCAGAGATGTCAGCCCCTGAAGTGGGAATGGCTGTTAGAAATGGAATAGATACTAAATATGATTTTATAGTAGTAAATTTTGCAAATGGTGATATGGTTGGTCACACAGGTAACTATGAGTCAGCAAAATTAGCAGTAAATGCCGTAGATATTGAGATTGGTAAAATAATAGAAAAAGCAAAAGAAAAAGGTTACTCAATAGTAATAACCTCTGACCATGGAAATTGTGAAGAGATGAGAGATAAAGATGGTAATATCTTAACTAATCATACAGTAGGTGATGTTTGGTGCTATATTTTAGATAATAGAGTAGATAAAGTAAAAGAGGGTGGAGGATTAAATAATATAGCTCCAACTGTTTTAAAAATAATGGGACTAGATATACCTAAAGAGATGGATAATCCTCTTATTTAAACTAAAGTACAATCTTTAGTTTTCTTGTTTTATTTTTTTATGTTATTATTTTAAATAATAATAAAGGTAGGAATATAGATGATAGATAATATGACCATAAGTAAACAATATAACCTAACAAAAGATGCTGTACTATTAATAGATAAAGGAGACCATAAAGTATATTGGGTTGGAACAACATCAGAAAAGGCTTTACGAAGTAATATATATCTTATAAAAGATAGAAGTGAAGCTATTATTGTAGATTGTGGTAGTAGAGCAGAATTTCAAGAGACAATAAATCGTATAGAAAAAATTGTACCACTATCAAATGTTACTAGAATATTTGCTAATCACCAAGACCCAGATGTAACATCTAGTCTTATTGATTGGTTAGAGATAAATCCAAATATTCAAATAATAGCGTCACCAAATACAAATATTTTAATATCACACTATATTCCAAATGATCAAGATTATAATTTTTACAATACAGAGAGAAATCCAAAACTCACTCTATCTTCTGGTGCAGTATTGGAGTTTATTCCATCTCCTTTTATGCACGCACCTGGTGCTGTAACTATATATAATCATGCAACAAAAACACTATTTTCAGGAGATATTTGGGCAGCACTAAGTTTAGAGTGGAAATTAGTTTTAGATACAGATTTTGATAATCATATTGAGTATATGAACTTTTTTCATGAAAACTATATTGGTTCAAATAAGATAGCCAGAAACTTTTTATTTAATATAAAAGATAAGGATATAACCTCTATTATGCCTCAACATGGAAGTATTATTACACAAAAGAATATTTCTAAAGCACTTAACTACTTAAAGTATTTAAAGTGTGGAAGTGACTTCTATAGAGATATAAGTGATGAAGAACTTATGTTTGATTAAAAATATAAAATAAATAGGCTATAATTTCCAAAAAATATTAAGGATTTATATATATGTCAACTTTCATATTTGGTCATACAACACCAGATAGTGACTCTATTATTGGTGCAATATCACTATCTTATTTAAAAAATCAATTAGGAGAAGATACAACTCCAACAAGACAAGGAGAGATTAATCCTGAAACAGAGTTTATTTTAGATAAATTTGGTTTTTCAAAACCTGAACTTAAAACAAGTTATGCAGGGGAAAGTGTATATCTTATAGATTTTATGGAGAGTTCTCAAAGCCCTAAAGATATTAATGAAGCTACTATTTTAGGTATTGTTGACCATCATAAATTAGGAGACCTTAAAACAGATGCTCCTCTTGAGATGTGGGTTAGACCTGTTGGTTGTTCTAATACTATTGTAAAACAGATGTTTGACTATTATGATATTGAAATTCCTAAAAATTTAGCAGGAATAATGGCATGTGCAATTTTAAGTGATACAGTCATATTTAAATCTCCAACATGTACTAAAGAGGATACAAAAGCTTGTAAAGAGTTAGCAGAATTAGCAGAAATTGAGGATTATAAAGCTCTTGGAATGGAGATGTTTATAGTAAAATCTAATGTATTAAATGCTACCAAAGAGGAGCTAGTTTTAAGAGATTTTAAAGATTTTAATATGGGTAACTCTAAAATTGGTGTAGGTCAACTTGAAGTTGTTGACTTAAGCGTTTTTGATAATATGAAAAATGAGCTTTTTGGTGCTATGAAAAAGCTAAAAGAGGAAGGAAAAAGAGATTCAATTCTTCTACTTCTTACAGATATTATGCAAGAAGGTTCTCAACTTTTAGTTTTAAGTGATACTCCAGAAAAGATAGAGAGTGCATTTAATATTACTCTAAAAGATAATCAAATTTGGCTTCCTAGAGTTATTAGTCGTAAAAAACAGATTATTCCTTTTTTAGAGAAACAATTTTAATTATATTTTCATAGAACACTCTTTAGTTTTATATATTTTAAGTTATCCTATTAAGGATAATTTACTTAAGGGTTTCTATGAAAAATCACTATTTTCTTTCACAACCTCACCAACCATTTTTTGTGTTGGCGTTTATTAATGCTATTGTATCTATGTTGATATTTGCACTTTTTTCAAAAGGTATTATAGTATCGGCTATTCCAATACCAAACTATCATGCCTATTCACTAATATATCTACTATTTACTCCTGCATTTTTAGCATTTCTATTTACAACTTTTCCTAGATTTTCAGGAACACTGCCTATTGAGAAGATAGTATATATGACAATACTTATTCCATTTGCTATAGGTAGTATATTTTTTATATTTGGTGGACTATTCTCATCTTTTTTAATAGCTACTGCTATGATAATTTTATTAATTGGACATCTATTGGCAATTAATATTCTTCGTAAGATTTATAATAACTCTGTAATGGAAAATAATCAGGATATGTTTTGGATTTTAGTATCAATGGGTGCTGGAGGAGTTTCTCATCTCTTTTTTGTAATAGGTTATCTATTTGATTATATATTTATTATAAATTTTGCTATAGAGATTGCTATATATTTATACCTATTTATGGTAACTTTTTCTGTAGCTCAAAGAATGGTGCCATTTTTTTCCAATGCTAGAGGAGAACAAGATAAGGGATTAATAAAAACTATTGCATTGCTATTAGCTGTTCATATTATACTAGATACTATAGTAGATGGATTATCTTTTGTAGTTGACTTTGTATTAGTTTATCTTATTGGAAATGAACTATTAAATTGGGAGTTACCTTTTCCAAATAAAAATCCTCTACTTTGGATACTACATTTAGCACTATTTTGGATACCTGTCGCTTTTCTCTTTTCAGGACTTTCTAATCTTATAGCTCTATTTAGTAGTGTAAATTTTCTATTTTTAGATATTCATATATTAGTACTAGGGTTTGTATTAACCATATTAATAGGATTTGGAACTCGTGTAACACTAGGTCACTCTGGAAACCCACTAATAGCTGATAAGTGGACAAAGATACTCTTTTATTGGACACAAGTTGTAGTAATTAGCAGACTAATAACATCAATTATCTTTGCTTTTGGGTGGAATTTTCTATTTTGGTTTGATATAACAGTTACTGTTTGGCTTGTTCTATTTGGTCTTTGGGGCTTTAGATTTTTTGGTATTCTATTTTTAGGGAAAAAGCTTAAAAGCTAACCCTATTTAGATTGACCTTTAAATCCTTTTGATTGATATACTTTTTGTTTTTTATATCTTTTTTTTCTAATCTTTTTTTTACCTTTATATTTCCAATGAGCAGGGATTACAATACCTAATGGAGTCTTATATTGTGGAATCCATACAAAATCAGCACCTGGTTTTGGTGGTTTAGCCATTATAAACTCAAAACTAAATAAAACCAATATTAAAACTATTATAAATCTTTTAATAAAATTAAACATTTTATTCTCCTTTTTATTTAAACTATTAATTATAACATAAAATTGGGGGGAAAATGTAAAAAATATAAACAAGTTACTAGAGTTAGAATAGGCTAGAGATATTGCTATAATATTTAATTCTGTAATAATTTTTTAAAAAGTTCAAAATTATTAAATCCATTTTGTTCTATTATTTCTTTCAATTTATCTCTTAAAAAATCCCACCATTTTATATCTAAAAGCCATTTTATATCTATATTTAATAACTCTAGCAGGATTTCCGACAGCAATAGCATAAGCAGGTATATCTTTTGTAACCATGGCACTAGCACCAATAATAGCCCCATCAGATATAGTAACACCTCTTTTTTTATTACTACATTTGCACCAATCCAAACATCATTACCTATAGTTGTTTCTATATTATCTTTATCGTAATTTTTATATCCCTTTACAAAATTTCCACTATGTTCATATAAATAAAAAGAGTGTGTACTAACCTCAATATTATGTTCCCATAATCCAATATAACAACCATTTGCAATTGAACAGAACTTACCAATTATAGATTTATTAACAATAGAATATTGTGAAATATAACTATACTCACCCAAAGTACTATTATATAATTCAGTATAATCTTTTAATCTTGAATAATATTTAAGAGTTGAACTTTCAACTTTTGCACTATTTGATATTGTAACTTCATCAGCTATTATATTTGACATTAATCCACTCTATCATCTTTTTTAAACCATCTTCAAAAGATATTAACTCTTTTTTATATATAGATTTTAGTTTAGAGTTATTGGCATATATTCCAAATTGGTCACCCTTTGTCCCATTGGTTACTACTATCTTTTTATCTATTTTACTTTGAGTTTTAATTAACTTCAAAATATCTTTTACAGTTGTCTTTTTACCTGTTCCAATATTTAAGATTTGATTTTTAAAGTTACTATCTTTTGAAGCCTCTATTGTAATATCTACAATATCATCAATATAGATTAAATCTCTAAACCTCTCTAAACTACCCTTTACCTCTATCTCTTTAAAGCTCTTATCAAAAAACTGTTTTAGATAGATACTTACCATTCCCTGTTTTAAATTCTCTAAATTTTGCCCAACTCCATAAACATTAAAATATCTTAAAGCTGTATAATCTATCCCATACTCTTTAGAGAAAATATCTAAATATTTTTCACTTGCTAACTTTCCAACAGCATAAAATGATTTTGGATTAGTTTTATCATCTTCACTAAACTGCTCTTTACTCTTCTCTTCACCATATACAGACATAGTAGAGGCGTATATAAATTTTTTACAGTCTGTTTTTTGTGCATATTGAAGCAGTTTTAGGGTTGATAGTGTATTGGTATTTAAATCATATTCAGGCTCTTCAAAACTAATTTCTCCTGAACTCTGCCCTCCTATATGAAAAATAGTATCAAACTCTACACCATTTAATTTCTCTATTGTACTATTTTTACTAAAATCACCCTCTATAAATATAGCTTTTTTAGGAATATTAAATTTATATCCTGTTTTAAAATTATCTATAATATAAACTTCATTCCCATCTTCTAACAGTCTCTTAGCAATAGCCCCACCAATAAATCCAGCTCCACCTGTAACTAAATATCTCATCTATTTTCTCTTTCTTATAAGTTTTGCAGGTACCCCACCCATTACAGAATAGCTCTTTACATCTTTTGTAACAACAGCCCCTGCTCCAATAATAGAACTTTTCCCTATTTTTGTATTGGCAGTTACTACACAATTTGCACTAATCCAAATATCATCTTCCAA
The DNA here is from genome assembly GCA_027065385.1 of Campylobacteraceae bacterium. Lineage (GTDB taxonomy): Bacteria > Campylobacterota > Campylobacteria > Campylobacterales > Sulfurovaceae > UBA1140. Next base: position 9,479 of record JAMOOP010000015.1, read on the forward strand.
AATTATCTCTCCATATTTGTGACCTTGCTTTATAAATGGAATATTAAGATTATCAAAATTGTGATTAGATGCTCTTAGCACACAATTTGGAGCTATAGCACAACTATTACCTATAACAATTTTACCAAAAGATGCTCCAAGTTGGGAGTTTGTATTTAGTGTAAAATTATCTCCAATGGTAAGTTCTCCTCCATTATGTGCGTATAGATAGCTATTTTTCATAATAGTTACATTTTTTCCAAATGATATATTCTCAAATCCCAAAATTGAGACACCACTATCTATTTTAAAAAAACCTGAACTATTTTTCAAAAGTGGTCTATATGCTATATATCTAACTCTAACTCCTATCTCTGTTGGAATTGATGATAGAATAGATATATATATTTGAAATAGTAGTTTAGATATTTTATCTATAACTCTCAAATAGACTGTCATTCTTCATCATCTCAACTACTCTCTCTAAATCCTCTGGAGTATCTACAGCTTTAGTCTTATATGCTGTTGGTACCATTTTAACCTTCATTCCATGTTCAATAATTCTCATCATATCAACAGACTCAATTATCTCTAATGGAGTTGGTTCTATCTCATTATATTTTAAAAGAAAATCTCTCTCAAAAGGAATTACACAAACCTGCTTTTTCATAGGAACACTATCTACCCCCTTTTTTCTACTTGGAATTGGCTCACGGCTAAAGTATATTGCATTCCCCTCTAAATCCGTAACCACTTTAACCTCATTTGGGTCATTAAACTCTTCAATAGTCTCTAAATCAGCAACTAGATTTGTAATCTTTATGCTTTTATCCTTTAACATTGGAGAGACTGCTTCATCTATCATTTCAGGAAAGGTTAAAGGCTCATCACCTTGAACCATTACCATAATATCTACTCTTTGATTTGTCTCTTTCTCTATCTTTAACATAGCCTCTGCACATCTATCACTACATCTCTCATGACAATCACTTGTCATTACAGCTTTTCCACCAATAGATACTATATAATCATATATAACCTCATCACAAGTAGCCACATATACCTCATCTAGTAGTTTACTCATCTTTACTCTTTTATAAACATGTCCAATCATTGGCATACCTAAAATATCTGCCATTGGTTTATTTGGAAATCTACTTGAACCCATTCTTGCAGGGATAATTGATATTATATTCACTGTTTTAATCCTTCTTTTATCTGTTTCATACCTAGTCTAGCAGAGTCTCCTAAAAAGAAGAAATCTAAACTATAAGCTAAAAAGGTACAACCCTCTTCTATTCTCTCTTGTAATTTTGTAGGGTCTGACTCTATTACATGGAAACCGTAAGGTTTATTATATTTTTTACAAGATAGTTCTACCTTTTTAATAGCCTTTTTTACATCATCTCTTTCAAATTCACCAGAATAACCCATAGAAGCAGATAAATCATAAGGACCTACTATTGTGCCATCTATACCATCTGTATTGATTATCTCTTTAATATTTTTAACAGCCTTTATGTGTTCAATTTGAGCAATAATTACTATCTCTTCTTCTACCCACTTTTTATACTCATTAAACCCTATACCATACTTTTGGGCTCTATATAATCCAACTCCCCTTTTTCCAACAGGTGGATATTTAGCATAATCTACAGCTCTCTTAGCATCTTTTTTGCTCTTTATCATAGGAACTATAATTCCATCAGCACCCATATCAAGCACCTTTTTAATAATTACCTCTTCATTCTTAGCAACTCTTACTAATGCTTTCATTCTATTTGCTTGAATAGTTGTAATTAACATCTGAGCTTGGTTTAAATCTATAGAGGTGTGTTCCATATCAATACAGAGCCACTCAAAATTGGCAGTAGCCATTATCTCCACAATAGCAGGGTTTGCTATAGTTATCCATGAGCCTATAGTTAGTTGATTATTTTTTAATTTCTCTTTTAATGACACTTTTAAACCTTATTAAAATTGATTTTATCTCATCTCTATTTGTAGCAAAAATTTGAGGCAAAATATATATAAATATTATAACCCAAACCGTGTATAAGAGACCTGATATAAAAAAATCTAAAATTGGTGAACTTATATCTATAAGCATATTTGAAACAACTGCTAATATTATAAATAGTGCTACAGAGTAGAGTTGATGCCAAAGAAAATAGTTTAATTTTAATTTTAAAAATTTAGTATTGTAGTATAGTTGTATATTTACACCTATAATTTGAACTATAATCATCTTCCAAGCTAATCCAATAGCTCCCAAATCTAATTTATAAATTAGTAAAAATGTAAGTAGCATACCAAAGGGTTGAACCACTAAAGATATATTTCTCATAAGTCTTGTCTGATTGGTTGCGTAAAATATGCTTCCACTCAACTGTCCATAAGTTTGGTGAATTGGATAAAAAGCCATAACCATTAAAACAAGATAAGCCTCTTTAAACTTCTCATCTGTAAATATAGATAATATATTTTCACTCTGAATTGCCACAAATATAGCAAAATATGCAGAGATACTATATAACATAGGAATATATCTTAAAAAGAGTCCTCTCATGCTCTCTATATCTTTCTCCCCATAAGATTTGGCAAACTCTCGTGTAATAATAGGTGTCATAGCACTTGTAAAAAGAAAACAGATGGTCGATAGACCATAAGCCAAACCGTAAAAGCCTGTCTGTTTACTTCCACCATATTTTTGAAGTAGCCAAATATCAAAAATACCTACCAATAGACTAACTATGCTATATAGAACTAATGGATGACAATACTCTATAAACTCCTTTATTATACTTAAGAATTGAGAATTGAAAATTGAGAATTTTAAATTTTCAAATATTTTTCTCTTTATAAAAAGCCAACTTAAAAACAATATAAAAGAGATTAGAGATACTATATGAAATATAAAATAGTCTGTTAGATTAAATTCTGTTTGGTATATTAGATATATTAACACCATTAGAGATAATATTTTATATATTATCTTTATAAGCTCTACTGAAACTGTTATAGCATACGCATCTGAAATTTTTATAAATATTTGTGTAAACCATGTAAAAAATCCAAAAAATAGACCAAAGTAAATATATTGATTAGAAATATTTGGTATTAAGTTATCTAAATATCCTAATTTATTAGTTATAAATATAAAGGTAAAAAGTAGTAGAAGTATAGAAAAAGAGTATATAAAATAGAATGAGATTAACTCTTTTCTTTGATTATTGGCTGATAGTTTAGTAAAAAAGGCAATAGAAGTTCCCATATCTAAAAATCCTACTACTTTTATAAAAAAGTCTTGAAGATATATAAACTGTCCATAAGCTACTGGAGATAGTGCTTTTGGGACAATAGCTACTAAAATAGCTCCAAATAGTCCGTTTATTATGCTAGATAGTAGCTTTATGCTATATCTTTTTTTTAGGCTCTGTTGCATTTAACTCTTTTTCTAAAATATTTAAAACTTCTCTTTTTGTATTGCAATTTTTAGATGAATAATACTCTATAAGTTCATTATATCTTTTTCTATTTTTTGTAATCTTTTCTATATTTTCTATTTTATCCTTTAAATCTTTTATACTCTCTATTAATATAAACATTTTTTCCATATCTTTTAAACTATTTTTAGGAATAGCCAATGGAAATTTTGAAAATAGAATAATATCTTTTTTATAATGCAATTCTCTATTTGTAAAATTTGAAGAAAAATAGTCAGATATTATATATTTTGATTTAGATATTAAAGTATCTAAAGGAGTAAAAAACTCTATAGTAATATTTTTATACCCTTTAGATAACTCTAATAAAGGAATATATAACATACTGCTAGTAATATTTGGTTGCATTTTAATAACTATTTTTTTATCTTTAAATCTATTTTTAAATAGTTCTATTACTTTTTTATGTCTTTGATATATATTATATCCATCTATAGAGTAAAAAGAGTCTTTTCCATCAATATATGTTCCTCCATATCCATAGTTTCCACAATGTGTAATATATACAAAATCATATTTTAATTTTTTATTATCTATTTTACTATTAAAGTCTATAGAACCTACACTATAGACTTTTTTTTGTCCATATTTTAAAAATAAATTTTTAGTGTAATTATTATAAACAAAATTTATATCGGCTACACTTACTTCATTATATTTAAAAAATATATGTTCATATAAATAACTTCCATGTTGATAAAAAACTCTTGGAATGGAATTATTTTTATATAATAAATTTCGTATAAACTCATTACTATTAGATAAATAAACAAATGGTAATAGAGGAGATTTCTTTATCTCTTTAGATTTTAAAATTTTATTTTCACTCTCTTTTATAAAATTTAAATATAAATCTTTAAAAAGAGTACTCTCTATAAGAGGATTAATCTCTTTTATAAATTCTTTATAATTTTTTATATCTATATTTTTATCTATTTTTATTTCTCTTTTTATTTCTCTATTTCTCCAAAAATCTTTAAAATTTTTATGGTCATAAAATAGACTATTTTTATTAAAAAATTTAGTAAAAATATTTTTCGTATATAGAAATTTATAAATTTTACTTTTTAAGTCCATAAATAGATAAAAACTACTATCTTGAGTATTAATATCTATAACCTCATCAATATTAAGATAATATATTCCACTTGTAAGATTTGAGTTATATTTAAAGTTATCTATACTATCTTTTTTAGTATCTGTAATATAGACTATTTTATATCCATTAGATTTTTTATTATTTATAAATTCTGATATAATCTCTATATATATTTCATAATTTTTTAAAAGTGCAATATCTCTAAATATATATCCATAATCTTTATATATATTAAGTATATTTTCTACTTTTTTATAAAAATTAAATACTCTTTCTCGAAACTCATCTATAGATATAATAGAGTGAAAAGTAATATAGTTCATAGATATATTATCTAAAAGATAAGAGCTATAAGGAGTTAAAGATAATATTTTAGAATTGTTATCTATTATACTATTTAAATTAAAGTTACTATTTTGCCTTTTTCTTATATCTATAATATAAAATTTTTTCAATTTTATATCCTAACTAAAATAGAACTGTTTTTACACTCATTTTTTATATCATTTGGAGTGTATTGAGAAAAGTGAAATATATAGGCAGCTGCCACAGCATCAGCACCATTTTTAATAGCTTCAACAGCATCTTTTGGTTTTCCCATTCCACCATTTAATATAATGGGAATTTCTAACTTATCTTTAAATAGTTTTATTAACTCTATATCATACCCTTTAGTAGAACCTTCAAAATCAATAGATGTTAAAAGTATCTCTCCTGCACCATACTCTTGATATTTTTTAGCTAACTCTAGTGGCTCAATATCTAAAACTCCTCGTTTTTTATTAAAAACTTTATATTTATTATTTATCTTTTTTACATCAATAGAACATACTATACATTGAGAGCCAAAAATTGAAGATGCCTCTTTTATAAAATTTAAATCTTCTATAGCTTTTGAATTAATAGATATTTTATCTGCTCCTGCATTTAATACTTTATATATATCCTCAATACTATGTATTCCACCACCAATAGTAAGTGGCATAAAAGACTCATTAGCTATATCTGTAATAATTTCTGTATTTATCTCTTCACCATTCAGACTAGCATCTATATCTAAAACTATTAACTCATCAACATTTCTAGCATTATATATTCTAGCTGTAGATGTTGGGTGTCCTATTGTTCTAAATGAACCAAAATTTATACTTTTAACTAATTGCCAATCTTTTAACAAAACACAAGGGATTACTCTATGTTTTAACATTTACGCCTCAATATTTATAAAATTTTCTATTAGTTTTAATCCAACACTCTGACTCTTTTCTGGGTGAAATTGAAAAGCAAAAATATTATCTTTATAAATAGAGGATATAAAATCTATACCATAATCTGTTCTACTTGTAACTATATCTTCATTAGTATTAAAATGGTAAGAGTGAACAAAATAGAAATCACTATTATCTTTAATTTCATTAAATAGTGGATTAGTTTTATTATATACTACACTATTCCAACCAATATGAGGAATTTTTAACTTTTTTTCTAAATTAGAAAAATCAAATTTAATAACTTCTGCATCAACCCAGCCAAGTCCACTACTTTCTCCATTTTCATATCCGACTTTACTAACTAATTGCATACCTAAACATATACCTAAAAATGGCTTTTTATTTTCAATTACTTCACTATTTAAAATATCTATTAATCCCAATTTATTTAACTGTTTCATTCCATCTTTAAAAGAACCAACACCAGGGAGAACTATTTTTGAGGCACTTTTTATTATACTATGGTCACTACTAATAGTAACATCTCCTCCAACTCTCTCAAAAGCTTTTTCAACTGACCTTAAATTTCCCATATTATAGTCAATAATAACTATATTATCTAACAATCCAATCTTCCTTTCTTATTAAAGAACCATCAATATCTCTAATAAACTTTCCACTCTTATCTCTTTTAAATATTCTTTTATTTGTATATGAATTAACTATTTTATCAAACTCATTTTGAGTAAATCCTGTGTATTTTAGATACTCTTTAATAGCTTTTTTAGGAAGTACACCATCATATCTATTTACGAGTCTTACACCCTCTTCTCTTGTTATATATCCTAAACGAATATCTAAACAAGCATTATCTGTAGCTCTTCCAAATCCATATTTTACATATTTTAAATAATCATGAACATGATTACTATAACAGTCTAAATTTTCAAAGTTCTCATAAGTTGTCTCAACTGGTCTATCTTGTGTAGTAAAACCATTAGCTTTTGATTTTTTTAAAACTTCTCTTAAATCCCATTTAAAATAGTATCCTAAAAATAGTCCTGTAACACCTACTCTATAAATATCTTCATCTGTAGAATATGTATATAGAGATAAATCTCTTTTTGTTAATCCATCTACACCAATCATATCGGATATTCTATTACCAAGCAGTCCACCAAACTCTTCTAACCATTGTCTATCTAAAATATTCCTATTTTTACTAGAAGCAGGTCCCCCATACTCTATTTGAGGAGACTCTCCCCAAATAATAAGAGGGATATTAAAATTAACTGCTATTTTAGGAACAGTTGTAAATATTCCTATGTGGTTTTGCCACTCATTATCACCTGTCCTAATAAAAGCCTCTTTAGCTAATTTTTTATAAACTATAGGATTTCTTTTTATATGTATTAAATCAACCCCTAAATTATTTAAATTTTCAAGATTTTTTCTACCTATTTTAGTAGGAATTGTAGGTTCAAATACTACACATAAAGGGTTTAATCCAAGCTCTAAGACTTTTAAAACTTGAAATGTTGAGTCTTTTCCACCACTTACACCAATAACACAATCATAATCAGGATGTTTTTTATATTTTTTAACTAAATCTAAAAACTCTTTTTCTCTTTTTTCCCAATCTATATTATGATTTTTATCTTTTTGAGAATTACAAGCATCACAAACCCCATTTTCATCAAAGTGTAAATCAGGTTTTGTTATAGGCATAACACATTTTTTACAAAATTTCATCTCTATTTATCTCCATATTCAAATCTTTCTCCAAACTTATAATCTCTTTTAGCTATTTTACCTAAAATATCTTTTAAATATTTAGGGTGCATTCCAAAAGAGGGTCTAACACTCTTTATATTATCTTCTCTAAAAACTTCACCCTTTTTAATATCTGATGATACATATAAACTTCTAGCAAACCTACGAGAAGTTCTCTTTTTTTTGCTCATACTGTAATCAACTTTTCCTAAAAGTTTCTCTGTATCTCTAATATCTTTTACCATTTTAGTAAACTCATCTCTATCCATAGAGAAACTAGCATCAGCCCCACCAATAGATTTATCTATTATAAAGTGTTTTTCAACCACTTTAGAACCTAATGTTACAGCTACTATTGGAGCAGTTGAACCTATTGTATGGTCTGAAAATCCAACTTCAACTCCAAATGTCTCTTTTAAATTTGGTATCATTTTTAAATTAGCCTCATTAAGAGGTGCTGGGTATGATGAGGTGCATTTTAGCAAAATTATATTACTGTTTCCCTCACTTCTACAAATATCTACTACATCTTGTATCTCATCAATAGTAGCAATACCTGTACTAATAATTATTGGTCTCTTTTTAGAGGCCGTATATCTAACTAACTCATAATCTGTTATCTCAAATGAGGCTATCTTATATGCACTAGGAGAAAACTGCTCTAAAAAATCAACTGCACTCTTATCAAATGGTGATGAGAATATATCTATATCTATCTCTCTTGCATAATCAAAAAGCTCTCTATGCCACTCCCAAGGGGTATAAGCCTCTTTATATAAATCATAAAGCTTTTTTCCGTCCCAAATAGTACCACCCTTAATTATAAAATCTTCTCTATCACAATCTAGTGTTAAGGTGTCAGCCGTATAGGTTTGAAGTTTAATAGCATTAGCCCCTGCCCTCTTTGCCTCTTTTATTGTTTTCTTTGCTATCTCTATATCACCACCATGGTTTGCAGAGAGTTCAGCTATAATAAAAGTGCCATCTCTTTCTAAATCAAAATTACCAATCTTCACTTCTTATCTCCATACATATCATCTCTTTGCCATTTACAATCTTTCTATCAAACTCTTTAAAATCAAACCTTTTATATAGATTTATAGCTCTTTTATTACTCTCTAAAACCTCTAATTTTAAAATATCAATCTTTAAACTATTAAAAGCATAATCTATAATACTACTCATTAAAATATCTCCAACACCTTTTAAATTAGGTTTGGCATATAATCCTAAATAAGTCTCTTTTTTATCTAAATCTATACCTGTAAAATCAATAGTACCAATATATTCACTATCTTTTTTTACCAAAAAGTACCTTTTACTCCTTAATCCATCAAGATATTCAATATATTTTAAATGGTTTTCCCACGATATAATCTCTCTGTTATACATATATTTTCTAATATCTTTATGGTTTCGCCACTCTAAAACCATCTTTTTCTCATCTAAACTCATATCAATAAAATTAATAAGCTCTATTTTCATCTAAAACTCCCAATATTTTAGTTATAGCAACTCTAAGCTCTTTTACACTCATCTCCTCCAATGCCGAATATCCATTTTCAACCAAATATCTATACATATCATCTTGATTACTAGCCGTTTTTATTGCAATAAAAGGCAATCCCATAAAGATAATCTCATGAAGCATAACACTAGGAGTAGTAATAGCAAAATCACTATTTTTTATTAGTTTTGCTATTTTAGTAGAATTTACATGCAAAGTTACCCAATTTTTATATTTTATATCTTTTTTTAATCTATCTAATCTTTTATTGGCTGTTGTAGTAACTACATTTACCTCCACATTTGGAAACTTATGTAAAACTTTTAATATAAGAGTATTAATATTACTATGGTCAGCCCCACCCATTGCTAAAAGCACTCTTTTCCTCTCTCTTTCTTTTTTAAACTCATCTCTAATAAGAGTATATTTAGCCCCACATCTAATTTCACAACCTTTTGGAACTAAATCTATATATCTCTTTTTATCTGCATAAATATTATGATTTAGGAGTATATCACAGTAGTGTCTATTATAGTTATCATCAAGAGCCATAATTTTTAAATTTGGATTTTTAGTTTTTAACTCTTTCTCATTATGACAATTTATCTCATAGTGATCAACTACCATCATATCAATAGAGAATTTTTTTATAATACCATTAAGCTCATCTATACTATTTGATTTTAAAACCTCTACTCTATAACCACTCTCTAAAATTTTATGATTTATATTTCCCTCTAAATCAATAGTAGCAAATATAATATTATCTCCCTCAAACTCTTTTGCTAAAACTAAATTTCTCATAATATGCCCTGTGCCAATAGTTGATGATGAGTCGGCACGGAAAAGAATATTTTTATTTTTCATATCTAATCCTTAAAAAAACAGGGAAACGAGGTTTTCCATATTTTGTAAAACCTTTATATTTATAGGTGATAGTTGTTCCTATTTTGGGTGGAGTCTCTCTTAATTTATCGGTTAAACCACTTCCAATATTAATTATTAATCCACTATCTGCTTTACACTTTAAAGAGCCTACCATATTTAAATATTTTCCTTTTCCACTATTATATCCAACTACTTTACACTCTGCATCATTAAAGCTTTTTACTTTTAGAGCTTTAGATGTTCTTTTAGCAATATATGGGGCTTTTGGGTCTCTAACTACTAAACCCTCTCCACCTTTATCTTCTATCTCTTTCAAAAATCTTTTAAAATGCTCTTGGCTTTTTATAGTTATTTGAGGAATTACTTTTATAAAATCACTTTTATAAGGCTTTACTTTTTCTAATCGTTTAAAAAGGTCACCTTTAGCATTAGGAACCTCAAAAATATAGTGTTTTATCTCTCTCCACTTTTTAGATGGGGTTTTATCTCTTACTATAGAGCTTATATTTTCAAAATCTCCTCTTTTACTCCAAAGTTCACCATCAATCTCAAAAGGTGGATAATCTTTTATAAACCACTCTGGAGCATGAATAATATTTCCACCTCTACTTATTAGATTTTTCCCATTCCAATATGCTCTAATTCCATCTAACTTCTCACTCATAACCCAACCTATAATATTTTGCTCTTTATAGGTTTTTAAAAGTAGAAGTTTTTGCTTTTGTGCAAAAAGTAGAGTAGATAATATAGTAAAAAAGATAAACCTATTTACCATTTTCTTTTAAAACCTTATACATAATTTCAACCATCTCCCAATCTTCAATAGTATTAATATCTAGGCAAAATATCTTATCTTTCATTTAATTTTCTTCCACTCACACTTAACTAAATTTCTCTCTTTACTATCAAACTCAACCCCAACTATATAAATCTCATTATAATCATTTATATATTTTTGAAAATAACCCCTCTCTTTTATCTGTTTCAATGCCCCACTACCATTAACTTTAAACTCAAATATATAAACCTTATCATCTATAAATACACTCAAATCAATTTGACCTGCATTAGTAGCATCTTCTGCAACTATCTTATCAAATCCAGCACCTGCAAAATAGGCGTAAATTACACTTGCATAAAATCCTTCATAGTTCTCTATATAGTTATTGGTAAAATTATTATAAGCTATTGAGGCAAAGAGGGATTTTAGGGTTTGTTCTAATCCATCTAAATCACTCTTTGCTATCTGTTTATAAAGAGATATTTGAATTTTTGCTTTTTTAGTTTTATTAACAAAGTAGTTAGATAAAATATAGTCATTAAAACTCTTTTTGACTTCAATATTTGGAAAAGATAGATAATAAAAATAGTTATCTCCTATCTCTTCAATCTCTTTGATAGTGAGATAACCACTCTGAAACTATAACGTCCCCATTTGTCAAGACCACTTAACCCAACACTCTTATTTTCATAATCTATGATACTTTTCGTAACTCTTGTTGTTGAAATTCCAAATTATTAATATATTTAAAATAAACCTCATTAGG
>JAMOOP010000016.1 GCA_027065385.1 Campylobacteraceae bacterium
CACCTAAAACTACTTGAATATATAAAATATAGAGCCTTAAAAAATGGTATAGAGGTATTAGAGCAAGAAGAGAGTTATACATCAAAATGTGATGCTTTAGGATTGGAAGAGATAAAAAAGCATACAAGTTATAAGGGGAAAAGAGTAAAAAGGGGGCTATTTCAATCTTCTATTGGAAAATTAATAAATGCAGATGTAAATGGAGCATTAAATATTTTAAGAAAAAGCGTATCCTGCAATTCTCTACTTTTAGAGATAGCAGGTAGAGGGTTTGTGTTCCAACCCTTAAGAGTATATATTTAACTCTTATAAAACTTCCCACAAAGGAAGCCCCACCCTATCTAGTTTTACTAGAAGGGTGGGGAGGTTCACTCCATTTATTTTATAAACTTATTTTTAAAGTTCCATTATCATTCCAAAGTTGGTCTTTAATATTAGGGTCTGTAGTTGGTAAATTATGTATTTTTACCTTTTCTAACTCAAATGATGCTATTCTAGTCCCATCTATTGTATCCATAGATGTAAAATCTGCAATTAAATTAATATCAGACATAACACTACCTGCTTTTAATTTAACTCTTCCATAAGTATTCTCCATTACAAAATGACCAGCTTCTGGATAAAATTTTCTATTTGCATTATCAAATAAATGAACCACTTGTTTATTATTATTTTCAAACCACAATATTTTTTTTCTATCTCTATTTTGAATTTCAAATCCACTATCAAAGGTAGTAGTATCTATTTGATGTCTATCATTTGAGTCCTCTTCTCTTTCTACTCTATAACCTATAATTTTATTACTATATGCTTGTTTATCTTGTTTAACATACATATGTCCAGAACCAACAGACTCTAATATACAATGATGAGGTATTGATGTTGTAAATGTATAACCATCAATAATATATTCTTGTGGGTCTGTATAATGTATATATCTCTCAGTTGAACCATTTTCTGTGTTAACACTAAAAAGACCAAATAGACCTTCAATTCTAACACCTTTTTGACCTATAAGCCATACTGAACCTGCTACTATATTTGATTTACCATTTAACTCTTCAATATGAATATTTCTTATATTTATTCCACCTTTCCATTTACTATGATGTACTATTTCTAAATCATTTTTAACTCCACATTGAGAATTTTCTATATCAAGATTATCAAAATCTACAGTACAACTATCAACAATTCGTATAGGACCTGCATTATTAATATATGATATATTTCTAATTTCATTAAATTGAGCAGTAATAAAAGTTAATCCTGAATTCATACAATTAATAATTGAAATAGTATCTAACTTGGAATAGTACATGTCATTTAGATGAATTCCATATACATCTTTAAAATTAGCATTAAATCTAATACCTTTAATTTTTATATAATTTGCCATTTTAACATTATATAGCATTGGCTTTTTATCAAGAGTTATTTTTGGGTGTCCTTCATAAGTATTGGAATAGTTATCGGTAGGAGGTGTAAAATCTTTAAAATCACATAAAATTTCAGTACTTTTAGAGTGTCCACTACCATATCCATCTCCTATTATATACTGCATTTGAGTTATTCTTAATGAGTCAGTAATTCTATATGTACCTCTTGGCATATATAAAGTTTTAGGAACAGAGTTATCTAAGTCATAATCACGCCCATTCCAACCAGTTGTATAAAATATAGCTTTCTGTATAGCTTCTGTATCATCAGCTACTCCATCACCAATAGCACCAAACCAAAGTACATTTAATGCCCCATCATATTGTCTTACCCAACCATTAAAAATTGTACCACCATTATTAATATTGGACTTATTAGAATCATATACAAAAATTCCTCCTCTAACTATATCTTTTACAATAACTGTATCAGAAGCACTTTTTAATTCAGCTGTTAATTTATCTACTGTATCAACAACAACACATAACCAATTTGTTATTTTACTATTTGCATTAAGAGTTATTGGAGTAGTAGCCAACCCTACAGCTCCTACAACTGTCGCACTTTTTATAAAGTTTCGTCTATTTACATTCATAATATTCCTTTTTTTTATTTTACATAAAAAATATTATATCAAACTTTTATATTAAATAAAAGCAGGAAGCCCAAAATAATATAAATAGAATTAAAAAACTTAAACTATACTCTTAGACACCTCATCTTCAAAATAGATAGATAGAGTATTCCATGGGTCACCAGTTACACCATCTTCTGTAAAATATATATATTTAAATTTATGTTCTCTAGCAAAAGATATTAAATCATCAACCTTATTATCTTCCATTCCATAAACAAGTAAAGATAGTTCTGTTGTTTTGGTTGGTTCATTATATGTTGATGGAGGATTATCTTTTAATTTACTATATTTATATTCACAACTTACAACTATATTGGCTATATTTGAATCTATATAAGATTGGTCTGTAGTAGTTCCTGCATTTAAAATAGTAAAACTTAGATTTCTATTTTTAGCTTCACTACTTAATTTACTATAGTAATCTAAATCATCTTTATCTACTGCTGTTTCATCGAAGAAAATACCACTTACTCCATACTCTTTATATATATTACTCCAAGCTTCAATATCATCAATAACATCTTCTGCTAAACGGTTAGCATAATCTGTAGATACATAACCTATAACTTTAATATCTGCATTAACTAACTTTTTAATTCCATCTACATAATTATTATCAACTTCTCTAAAATGACCATTATTAGGATTTACAATAGCTATTATTTGACTATTTGGATATTTATTTTTTATATCTATAAAATTTTGCCATATAAGATTTCCATCGCTATCTTTAGCTGTAGGATAAATATATAGTGGAATTAAAATCTCTAAATCCTCTTTTTGATTATCTAAATCATCTCTCATAATTTCAGTTAGCCACTGAGCTACTTTTTTAAATGAGGTATTTTTAGTACCATTTTCATTAATTAATCTATTTTTATCTGCAGTTTTAAATCCTAAATTATAAATTCCATGAAAAACTCTATTTATTGCATTTTTACCAAATATTTTTGTTCTTGCTCCATCTTTTTGTACTCTATGAAAACCACTTTCACAATCCTCTTTATCCTCTCCATGTAAGTTTGCCCATAAAGATAAATAGTTATCTACTAAAAAAGAGTTTATATTTTTTATATCCTCTTTTGTAAACTCTCCAGTTGCACCTGCATTAGTAGCCTCTATACTTTCTACTATAAGTTTATTCATCTCATTTGCACTATATGCACCAGCTCTTATATCACCTATAGATATTTTTTTCTCAAGACCTTTATCGTTATATATAATATTAATAATTTGGTCTAATCCTGTACCAGTCTCCCCTACAATCTCTTTTATATTAGGATTAGCAAGAGTTCCAGCCTCTAAATCTTCTCTAAGGAGACTATCTAACCATAAAGCTATATTTTTATAACTTGTATTTCTATTTCCATCTTCATTTAATAGTTGATTTTTTAGATGTGTATTAAAACCTAAATGATAAATTCCATCAAAAACTCTATTTATTGCATTTTTACCAAATATTTTAGTTTTTGCTCCATCATTTACCACTTTATTAAAGCCAGTTTCATTATTTTCTTCATCATCTCCATGTAATAAAACCCACTCATCATAGTGGTTATTAAAGATATAATCATTTAGCTCTCTACTATCTGCTATTGAGATTTTTTTATCATTAGCTACACCTGTCTCTATAATAGCCTCTAATAAAATCTCATTCATTCTTTTAGCAGAAGAGATTGCCTCATCTATATCCTCTTTAGAGACCCTCTTATTCAGTCTCTTATCCTCTTTTATAATTGTAATAATTCTATCTAACCCACTACTGCTAGGAGGTGTTACTTCATCTCCAAAAGTTAGTGTTGGAGCTAATCCAATAGCAGGAATGGAACATAATCCTTGTAAAAAAACTCTCCGTTTCATCTCTTTTTTCCTTTATATTTTCTTAAATAAAACTTAAGAATTTAAATTAATTATATGTATTATAAGACTCTTTTAATTATGAAGAGCTTAAATTTCTAAAAATTCTCTTTGTCTGCTATAATACCACCACTAAAATAAGAGGAGTTTTTATTGAAAAAAGTTGTTTATATGGGAACACCACAATATGCAAAAGAGATACTTCAAGCCTTAATATATGAAAAAAAAGTAGAAGTAGCTTTAGTATTGACACAACCAGACCGACCTGTTGGTAGAAAAAAAGAGTTAAAACCAAGTGAGGTTAAAATATTAGCATCTAAATATAATATAGCTGTATTACAACCACAAAAACTAACAGATAGTGGAGTCTATAGTGCAATAAAAGAGATAGAACCAGATTTTATAATAGTTGCTGCATTTGGACAACTTTTACCAAAGAGTATATTAGATATAGCTCCATGTATTAATCTTCACGCATCACTTTTACCAAAATATAGAGGGGCAAGTCCTGTTCAACAAGCACTTTTAAATAATGATAAATTTACAGGAGTTACAGCTATGTTAATGGAAGAGGGTTTAGATAGTGGGCCAATTTTAGGGTATAGATATTTTAAAATTCCACCAACAATGGTACTTCCTGAACTTATGGATAGATTAAGTAGTGATGCCTCTTCGTTAACTATTGAAACATTAAATAGTTTTGAAAATATTAAACCAATAGAGCAGATAAGAGCCATTTCTACACACTGCAAAAAGATAAAAAGAGAAGATGGAGAGGTTAATTTTGATAGTGCTTCTGTTTTATATAGTAAATATAGAGCATTTTATGGTTGGCCAAGTATTTTTTTAGAGAACAGAACAAAACTATTTGGAGTAAGTTTGATAGATATAGATAGCAAAAATAGAGCAGGGGAGATTTTAGCTATAGAAGAGGATGGTGTTATAGTTGGTTGCAAAAAGGGGAGTATTAAGATAAAAGAGCTTCAAGTGGTCTCTAAAAAAAGAGTTAGTGCAAAAGCTTATGTTATTGGAAGGGGGTTAAAAGTTGGAAACTCTTTGGTTTAATGAGTTACCTTCAACACAAATATATTTAATAGAGCAGATAAAATTAAAAAAACTTCTTCCACCTATTGCAGTGGTAGCAAAAAGACAAACTAATGGAGTAGGAAGTAGAGATAACTCTTGGGAGGGGGGAGAGGGAAACCTATTTTTCTCTTTTGCCATAAACTTAGATAATCTACCAAAAGATTTACCTATTAGTTCTGCTTCTATATATTTCTCTTTTATTATGAAAGAGATTTTAAAAGAGTTTAAAGATGAGGTTTGGTTAAAATGGCCTAATGATTTATATTATAAAAAAGATAAAATTGGTGGAACAATAACAAAAAAAATTGATAATATTTTACTTTGTGGTATGGGGATAAATTTACAAAAAAATTCAAATAGTTTCAAAGCATTAAATCTTAGTATTGAGAGGGATTTTTTATTAAAAAGCTACTTTAAAGTGTTAGAAGAGAGACCTAGTTGGAAGCATATATTTAGTAAATATGCGATAGAATTTGGAAACAATAAAAGAGTTTCTGCACATATTAATGGGGAGTATAAGAGCCTTAAAAATGCCATTTTATCTGAAGATGGTTCATTAATTATAAATAATAAGAGAGTATATAGTTTAAGATGAGTGAGATTATTACAATAGCCAATCAAAAAGGTGGCGTAGGTAAAACTACAACAACAGTAAACCTTGCAGCGTCCTTAGCAAAAAAAGGTAAAAAGGTACTTATTGTAGATGCAGACCCACAAACAAATGCAACTACAAGTTTAGGTTTTAATAGAAATGATTATGAGTATAATATATATCATGTTTTAATTGGCATTAAAACAATTTCAGAAGTAATACTACCTACAAAGGTAAATAATTTAGATATAGTTCCTGCTAATATCGGTTTAGTTGGAGTAGAAAGAGAGTTTTATAATTCAGGAAAAGCCAATAGAGAGTTACTTTTAAAAGAGGCTTTAAAACCTATAAAAGATATATATGATTATATTATAGTCGATTCTCCTCCAGCATTAGGACCAATTACTATTAATGCTTTAGGGGCTGCTGACTCTGTTATTATTCCAATTCAGTGTGAATTTTTTGCACTAGAGGGTTTAGCACAACTTTTAAATACTATTAATCTTCTTAGAAAATCTATTAATCCAAAACTTACTATAAAAGGGTTTTTGCCTACTATGTATATGGGAAATAATAATCTCTCAAGACAGGTTTTAGAAGATTTATCACTCCATTTTAAAGATAAACTATTTTTAGATAAAGAGAATAGATTTATTATAGTTCCAAGAAATGTTAAAATTGCAGAGTCTCCAAGCTTTGGTCAATCTGTTATAGAGTATGCCTATAACTCTAAAGGGGCATTAGCGTATATTGATTTAGCAAAAAGTATTCTAAAAGGATAATCTATGGCTTTAGGCAGAGGTTTAAGTGCAATATTAGATGAGGTTGGACAAGCTTATGAGAACCAAATTAGCTTAGAGAGTGGCAAAAAAAAAGAGCATATAAAAGAGATTTTAGTTGAGAGTATAACTCCAAATCCATATCAGCCAAGAAAACATTTTGATGAAAATGCTCTATTAGAGCTTAGTCAATCTATTAAAAGACATGGTCTTCTTCAACCAATAGTAGTAATTGATAAGGGTGAAAACTATCTATTAGTAGCAGGAGAGAGACGATTAAAAGCCCATAAATTAGCAGGGATAGATACCATAAAAGCTATTATTGCAGATTTTGAGATTGATGACTCTAGGCTTAGAGAGTTAGCACTTATAGAGAATATTCAAAGAGAAAATTTAAATGCCATAGAGTTAGCATACTCTTATGATGAGCTTATAAAAGTTTACAAAATTACACATGATGAACTCTCAATTGTACTCAATAAAAGCCGTTCTCAAATTACAAATACTATAAGACTTCTATCTCTATCTAAATATGTTCAAAAGAAGTTAATAGAGGGGAAAATATCACAAGGACACGCTAAAGTATTAGTAGGATTTTCTATTAAAGAACAGAGAGTATTAGTTAATACTATAATTGCAGAAAATCTTAGTGTTCGTCAAATAGAACTAATAGTAAAAAATAAAAAGAACAAGAAAAACAAAGGTTCAAATAAAAAGAGTAGTGATTTAATAGTTGAGTATAAAAAGAACATATCTAAAAAGTTACCTTTTGAATTTACACTTAAAAATGATAAGTTAGAAATTCAGTTTAAAGATATAGAGGATATTAAACGGTTTCTTTCTATATTAGAGTAATATAGATTATCTTCTTAATTGACTTTTTATCAAACAAGCTTATATCCAATTCCCCATACAGGAACAATATACTCTTTTGAACCATCAGGGTCTATTTTTTTTCTTAGTCTATTAATAGCTACATTAATAGTCTTTTCATGTGCATCATCTCTACTATCTCCCCAACACTCTCTTAGAAACTCTCTTTGTAGAGGTTTATTTATATTTTTTATAAATGTATAGATTAGATTAAAGTCTAAATTAGTAAGCTCTATAGTTCTCTCTTCTATAGTTAGGGTTCTTTTATTTGTATCTAAAAGTAGGTCTCTATATTTTAATCGATTTTGTTCTTTTAATCCTAATCTTTTAAAGATAGCTTCTATTCTAAATAGAACTTCTTTTATTCTAAAAGGTTTTGTAATATAATCATCAGCTCCTCGCTCAAACCCCTCATCTATATCACTATCTTTATCTTTTGCAGTTAAAAATATAACTGGTATATCATAACCTTTATCTCTTAATTTGGCTATAAATTCGCTACCCTCAACATTTGGTAGATTTCTATCTACAATCATTAAAGATACATCTTCTTCTTCCAAAAAAGTCTCAACTTTATCAGTTGATAAAAATCCTGTAACAGAATAATTGGCTTTTATTAAATGGTACTCAAGAAGTTCTAAAATATCCTCATCATCTTCTATAATAACAATCTCTATCTCTTTCACTTTTTTTTCCTTAAAAACTTTTTTTCAAAAATATCTGCTTTTAATGGCTGACTATATAAATAACCTTGCATCTCATCACAACCATGATTTGCTAAAAACTCTAACTGCTCTTGTGTTTCAACTCCCTCTGCTATTACTTTTAGATTTAAACTCTTTGCTAATGCTATGGTAGCTTTTATAATTGCTTCATCTCCTCTATCTATAAATATATATTTGGTAAAACTTCTATCAATTTTTAACTTATCAAATAGCATATCTTTAAGATTAGAGAGTGATGAGTAGCCTGTTCCAAAATCATCAATAGATACCATAAACCCAACTGACCTAAACTTTTCAATATTTTTAAAGGCGTGTGATACATTCTCTAGTAAAGCACTCTCAGTTACCTCAAACTCAATTCTTTGAAAATCTATATTATACTCATTTATAATCTTTGTAATTCTATCAAAAATATCAATCTTTCCTATCTCTCTTCTTGATAGATTAATTGCTACTCTAATTGGAGAGTATAGTTTAGCGTCCCATATTTTAATCTGTTTACACACTTTTCTAATAACCCAATCACTAATAGGCTCTATAAAACCACAAATTTCAGCTATTGGAATAAATGTATTTGGTGGAATTAGACCTAAATCTCTACTTTCCCATCTAAGCAAAGCTTCAACTCCAATAATCTTATTATCTTTTAGTCTAACTTGTGGTTGATAGACTAAAGAAAACTCTCTATTATCAATGGCATTTTTTAAATTAGCTTCTAATACAAATTTTTTATATGCTTTATCAGCTAACTCTTTAGTAAAAAATTGATAATTATCTCTACCTAAAGCTTTAGCTTGATACATTGCCATATCAGTCTGTTTAATAAGCTGTGTTATATGTCCACTATCTTCTGGAAATATGCTAATACCCATACTTGTAGTAATATCTAATATATATTTTCCTATTTTAAATGGTTTAATAAATGTCTTCATTATTCTATTTGCAATATTTATTACCTCTTGACGAGATAGTATATTTTCTACTAAAATAACAAATTCATCTCCTCCAAATCTCGATAGTGTAGAGTCTTGACATAAAACCTTTTTTAATCGTCTTGTGCATTTAATAAGTAATTTATCACCTATATCATGACCTAAATTATCATTAATCTCTTTAAACCTATCTATATCTAAAAAAAATAAAGCACCAAGAGAGTTCTCTTTTTTTGTCCTTTTTATTGCATTTTTTAACTTTTTTTGAAAAAGAAAACGGTTTGGAAGTTTTGTTAAACTATCGTGCATTGCAATAAATTTTAGTCTATCTTTTGTCTTTTTTGCTTTTGTTATATCTCTTGCTATTACTATTACAGTCTCTTTATTATCTATAGAGAGTCCTACAGGCATTATTCTGGCTTCATAATATTTTAACTTCTTTAAAATTTTTAACTCATACTCAATAATAGTTAAAGAGTTATCTTTAATAGCTTTTGTTATGCTTTTATAGAAAAAAGAAGCTAGTTCATTTGGAAATATATCTTTATAACACTTTCCCAATAGTTCATCTTTAGATATATATAAATCACTATCATCACTAATAAATACTTCTAAAAATTTACCATCTTCATTATTCAAAAACATCATATCAGGCATAGCCTTTATTATTGCATTTATATGTGAATTAAATGACCTCTTTTGCTCTTTATATATCTTATTCATCTCTTCAGATGATATATTTAGTGACCGTTCTAATGTATAGATATGTGTATCTAGTTCTGTATAAGTTTGTGAGATTAGTTCTAATATCTTTTTTAAAATATCAGGATTTATAGGAGTTTCTAAGTTAGTTAAGTTAAATTTTTCTAGTTGTCTTTTTAAAAGTTTATGCAAACTAATACTCACCAATAAGTGTTATTGTCATTGTTTGATTATATAAACCACATTTTCCAGAACTAAGTGGAGAGATTTCACCATAAGAGTAGTATCCTATTTGCATACTATTTTTAGGTAATATATCAAGAACAGCCTCTATCTCCTCTTCTACTCTTTGACCTAAAACTAATTTTCTTCCAACACAACTAATAGATATACAGCAAAACTGTTCAATCTTTTTATCTTTAAAATCTATAGATTTAATCGCATCAGATGCACCCTCTATAAGTTTTTGAAAATTTGCCTTCATTAGTGTTACCTTACTCCCTTCTGGAATATCCCCAGCAAATGTAATAGACTGTTTTTCCTCATCTATAGCTAAAATTGTTCTAACTTTTATCTCTTTTTCAAGATATATTCCCAAAGGGAACAGAAGACCAGTACTTGGCAACCCTTTAGCTCTATCTCCTAAATATTTTTTATAAAGCTTTAATGCTGGTTGATAATCTAGCTCATACACAATATTTTCAAAAGATGAGGTTACTCTTCTTCTAACTCCCAATGTATCCCACCCACTTTTTGAACTATATCCTACATATAAATCTTCACCATAAAATCCTATGGCTGTAACATATTTTGAGCAAGGTTTTTTATCTACAAGTACCCAAGTCTTTTTAAACTCCTCATCATCACCTGCCAATCCACCTGTTACGATAACATCATTTAAAAATACACTAGATATTCCTCTAGCAAGTTGTGAACCATTAATATTTAAACCATCACTTAAAATAAAAACCGATTTTAATTTACTTTTATTTAATGATAGGGCTAACTCCTGACCTAATTTTCTTGATTTACTACTATCTTCTATTTTTAGAGAGCTTATTTTTAATACAGTTTTTTCAAATTTAATAACCTGAACAACAAATCTATCCATAGATAATCTATTATTAAAAATCTCACCAGAAGTTGAACACCCCATAAATTTAGAATTAGGAAAAAGATTAATCAACTCATTAAGAGGTTTTTGAATATAAGATATATTAGGAGATGCAAAAATAAGAATAAGTGTATTTTTACTATCTAATGAGTTATCTATTCTACTATTCCACCCTTTATCTGTATAAATATATTGTTCTAGTTTCATAATGAAGTAGCCCCATTTTAATTAATTGATAATATTTATGATATTTTAATCGCTGTTATAGAAAGCTTAATATCTCTAAATATTATTATAATCATTTTTTATAAAACAACTATTTTAAATATATAAAAACATAAAATAATTATATATATTATATTATATTAATAATTGTTATGTTATACTTCTGTTAGAACTAAGCATTAGGGAGATTATTATGAAAATAATTGAAATAACAGGTATTGCAGGTGTTGGAAAGAGTTATATATTAGATATTTTAACAAAAGAGAGATATGTTATATCTGATATGGAACTAATAAAAAAATACCATATAACAGACATCTATCTCTTTTACCTATTTTTTAAAAATAAAAACTCTTTAGATATGTTAAGAGTTATACTTGATATTACAAAAGAGCTTAATATGTCTTTTTTAGATAAATTTAATTTTATTAGAAATATAATTAAAAAAATTGGTAAAAACTCTTATCTATCCAATATAGATTTTATAGATGATAGAGTTGTTTTAGTAGATGAGGGTATATCTCATATTTATCAAAATATAGTAACGACAAAGACACAAAATAATTTAAAGATTTTAATTTTAGTAAATAAGCTTATTTCTCTTATAAAAGAACTTCCTAATAAAGTAATAGTTGTAGATGCCTATACTCCAACAATTATTGAAAGATTAGAAGAGAGAGGACATAAAAGATTAAAAGATATTAGTGAAATTGAACTTTTTGTAAAAAATTCTAAAAAAAATCTATCTGTTATATCTAAAATCTTCCCAAATGTTAAAATGATTGTTAATGAAGAGGGTATAGATTTAGGAACTGTAGAGTTAGTAAAAAGGGAAAATAATGTATAAATTATCAAAAGATTTAATTGATGAGTTAAATAAAAAGGGTATTAAATATTGTCACTGGAAAAGTAATCTTCTATTAAATGATGCTTTAGATGGGTATGATGATTTGGATTTATTGGTTAGTAGAGATGATATATATATATTTGAAATACTGATTAATAAATTAGGTTTTAAAGAGGCATCTAATAAAAATATCTCTTTTAATGGAATTAAACACTTTTACGGATATGATAATGATAGTGGTGAGATACTACATCTTCATATCTATTATCAGGTAAAAACAGGAGCTAGTTGGACAAAATCTATCCATTTTGATTTTGAAGAGTATATATTAGATAATTTAACAACCCATAATAGTGGTATGCCTATACCTAAAAAATATATTGAGTTGGTTATTTTTATATTTAGAATTATGCTTAAATACTCTAAAGTAAATGAGTTTATATTGGTAAATAGAGAGCATAAGAGAACTCTAAATGAGATTATATATCTGCAAAATGGAGCAAATAGAGATAAGGTTAAAGAATTTTTAAACATATATTTTAATAATATTAAACAAGAAGAGTTCTATAGTTATATTGATATAATTCAAAATGGAACAAAATTAGAGAAGTATTTTGCAGGAAAGAGGTTGAGTAAGAGGCTAAAAGAGTATAAATATTTAAGCTTTTGGGAAGAGAACTATATTAATATATCTCAATTTTTCTATAGAGCATTTAATAAGCTTATATTTAAACAGAAAAAAAGAGTCTGCTCGTCGGGTACAATAGTAGTTATAGCTGGATTAGATGCTACAGGAAAGACCACTGTTACAACTGATTTAAAAAAGTGGCTTGGTAAAAACTTTACTACCACTTTAGTACATTTTGGAAAACCAAAATCAACTCTAATTACATATCCATTTAATTTTTTAATTAAGATATTAAGAAAAGAGGCATCAAGTGGAAGTGAGTTTAAATCTAGTATTCAAAAGAGAGGTGCTAAATCTTTTGCATATATGGTACGACAAGTAATATTAGCTTATGATAGATATAGATTGGCTAAAAAGTGTTGGCGATTAAGTTCAAAAGGGGATATTGTACTCTTAGACCGTTATAAGTCAGAAGATTTTGGAGTGATGGATAGTAGAAGATTAAATCCTATTGACTATAGTGGTTTAAAACTAAAACTAGCTGAACTTGAAAATAGTCTATATAGCAAAATGCCAAAACCTGATATTCTATTCTACTTAACTGTTCCTGTAGAGGTAGCCGTGCAGAGAAACCACGATAGAATAAAGGAGGGTAAAGAGAGTGAAGCCTTTATTAGAGTAAGACATAGACAAAATAAAAACTTAAAATATAGTGCAAACCATACACATATAATAGATACAGACCAACCTTATGAGAGTGAGATAAGAGATATAAAATCTAAGATATGGGATATGTTATGAGAAATTTAATATTTTTAGGGGGAGAAGATGTAAGTAGTAGAATAGAAATATCTAAGAAATTTATGGATTTAGGGTATAAGATAAATATTATTGGAACAGAAAAAGAGGATAAGTTTATTAAAAATGGTATTAGTTATAAGAAATATAATTTTAGTAGAGAGTTTACCATTTTTGATGATATAAAGTCTATTATAAATCTACGAAATATTCTAAAAGAGCAACCTCAAAATACTATTGTTCACGCTTTCGATACTAAACCTACTCTATTTTTACCTTTTGCCTCTTTTGGACTTGATAATATAAAAGTGAGTCGTACAATTACAGGTATGGGTAGAATATTTACAGAGAGAAGTTTAAAAAATAGAGCTTTAAAGAGAGTTTATAACACTCTTCAAAAGGGTATAAAATCTAAAGTTGATTTTACAGTTTTTCAAAATAGTGACGATGCTAAATATTTTATGCAAAATAGTCTAACAAAGAAGAATAAATCAGCTATTGTTAAAAGTAGTGGTATTGATTTAAAAAATTTTAAGCTATTTGTAGATAAAAAAAAGGTAGAGAAATTAAAAGATAAACTATCCATTGATAGAGATAAAAAGACATTTATATTAGTAAGTAGAATGGTAAAACAGAAAGGAATATTAACCTATCTTAAGTCTGCAAAAATATGTTATCAAGAGGGGTATAGATATAACTTTTTATTAGTAGGGCAACTAGATACAGATAAATCTATAACGCTAGAGGAGATAGAAGAGTATAGCAGTTTTGTTAAATATTTAGGAAGAAGAGAAGATGTGAAGGAGCTACTTGCTCTATCTGATATTTTTGTACTTCCTACCTATTATAGAGAGGGAGTTCCTAGAGTTCTATTGGAGGCTTCGGCTATGGGTTTAGGATTAATTACTACCAATATGCCCGGTTGTAAAGATGTTGTAATTGATGATTATAATGGTAAATTAGTAGAGATAGAGAATGAGAGAGATTTAGCTAGTAATATGATATATATGGCTGAAGATGAAGATAGATTAAATATATATAAAAAAAATAGTCAAAAAAAGGTAAAAGAGTTTGACCTTAATGTGGTGGTTAAGGGTTATGACAACATATATAAAAGGATACAAAATGTGGAAAGTACAACTATTTAAGTTAAATTATAATGAAAAAGAGTCCAAAGCTGTAAAAGAGACAGTTGATAGTGGTTGGATAACAATGGGAGAAAAGAGTAGAGAGTTTGAGGAGAAGTTCTCTAATATGTTAGGAGATAATATAGATGCTATAGCACTATCTAGTGGAACAGCATCACTTCATACAGCACTCTTGGCTTTAGATATAAAAGCAGGTGATGAGGTAATTATTCCAGCACTTACATTTGTAGCAGATATAAATGTGGTTAAGATGGTGGGTGCTACTCCAATTTTAGCCGATTGTGGAGATTATAATAGTTGGAATATTACAGCAGAGAGTATAGAAGCACAAATAAGTTCAAAAACTAAAGCTGTAATATTAGTTCACTTTGCAGGGTATCCATGTGAAATGGATAAAATAGTAGAGCTTTGTAGAGGTAGAGAGATATTTTTAATAGAAGATTGCGCTCATGCACCAGATGCTAGATATAAAGGAAAAGCTTGTGGTACATTTGGAGATTTTGGCTGCTTTAGCTTCTTTACCAATAAAAACCTATCAGTTGGAGAGGGTGGTATGTTGGTATCTCAAGATGAAGAGTTGACACTAAAGGCTAAATATTTTAGAAGTCATGGAATGACAGCTTTAACTTTAGATAGACATAAGGGAAGAGCTATAAGTTATGATGTAGTACAGAGTGGTTTAAACTACCGTATTGATGAGATGCGTTCTGCTATTGGATTGGTTCAACTTGAAAAACTAAAAAAGAGTAATAGAAAAAGAGAGGTTTTAGTTAAAAGATATATAGATAATCTATCAGATATTAAAGATATTTTAGTTCCATTTCAAGATTTAAAAGATGTAGAGCCTGTATATCACATATTTCCTATACTTCTATCTTCTAAAATAGATAGAGTTTGGTTTATAAATAGATTAAAAGAGATGGGAATTCAATCGTCTATTCACTACCCAGCATTTAAGGATTTTACAGCATTTAAAGATATAGGTTTAAACTCTGCTCCTATTGCAGAAGATATAGCACAAAGAGAGCTTACTCTGCCTCTATACCCTACTATGAGTTTAGATGAGGTTGATTTGGTTTGTGAGAGCATATATAAAATATTAGAAGTAGAAAGGGAGATACTGTAATGGATATATTAGACTTAATAGGAAGAGATGAAGAGCTTTTTGATAGTGATATTGTTAAATCTGGTGATGAACTGTCTAATATTATTACAAAATCATCGTTTTTAGTCTTAGGTGGAGCAGGAACTATAGGACAAGCTGTAACTAAAGAGATTTTTAAAAGAGAGCCTAAAAAACTTCATGTTGTTGATATTAGTGAGAATAATTTAGTAGAGCTTGTTAGAGATATAAGAAGCTCTTTTGGATATATAGAGGGAGAGTTTAAAACCTTTGCATTGGATATTGGAAGTAGAGAGTATGATGCCTTTATAGAGAGTGATGGAGATTATGATTTTGTTTTAAATCTATCTGCACTAAAGCATGTAAGAAGTGAAAAAGACCCATTTACTCTAATGCGAATGGTTGAAGTTAATATTGAAAATACAATAAAAACTATTGAGCAGTCTAAAAGAGGTGGGGTTAGAAAGTACTTTTGTGTCTCAACCGATAAGGCTGCAAATCCTGTAAATATGATGGGTGCATCTAAGAGGATTATGGAGATGTTTTTAATGCAAAAGAGTTTAGATATTCCAATCTCCACTGCTAGGTTTGCAAATGTAGCATTTAGTGATGGCTCTCTACTTCACGGTTTTAACCAAAGAGTAGAGAAAAATCAGCCACTATCAGCACCAAAAGATATAAAAAGATACTTTGTTACACCAAAGGAGTCTGGAGAGTTGTGTTTGATGAGTTCACTTCTTGGTGAAAATAGAGATATATTTTTTCCAAAACTAAGTGAGAAGTTACATCTAATAAGTTTTGCCGATATTGCTATTAAGTATTTAGAAAAGATTGGTTATGAGCCTTATATCTGTAAAAGTGAAGATGAGGCAAGAGCTTTAGCTAAAACTCTTCCGCAACAAGGTAAGTGGCCATGTTACTTTTTTAATAGTGACACAACGGGTGAAAAGGATTTTGAGGAGTTCTATACCGATAAAGAGATATTAGATATGAGTAGGTTTGATGGCATTGGTGTAATTAAAAATGAGCCTATATTTGATGAAAGTAAACTTGATTACTTTTTAAAAAGAGTAGATGAGATAAAGAGTCAAAAGGTTTGGTTAAGAGATGAGATAGTTTCACTCTTTTTTAAAACAATTCCCGAATTTGAACATAAAGAGACGGGAAAATTTTTAGATAATAGGATGTAATCATGGTACAGAGATTTTTTGATATACTATTTTCAGGGTTAGCACTTCTGCTTCTATCTCCAATTTTAATTATTGTTATGATAATTTTAAAGTTTACAGGAGAGGGTGAGATTTTTTATGTTCAACCTAGAGTTGGAGAGGACGGAAAACTATTTAATCTTTTAAAGTTTGCAACTATGTTAAAAGATAGTCCAAATATGGGAACAGCTACAATTACTGTTAAGAATGACCCAAGAGTTTTACCTTTTGGAAAGTTTTTAAGAAAAACCAAAATAAATGAGTTACCACAACTAATAAATATCTTAAAAGGTGATATGAGTGTAATAGGCCCTAGACCACAAGCTCAAAGATGCTTTTTAGCATTTCCTAAAAGTGTGCAGGAGAGTATTATTAGAGTAAAACCAGGTCTATCTGGAATTGGTTCTATTGTATTTAGAGATGAAGAGGCTATGCTCGATAATCCTGCAATAGATAGATTGCTCTTTTATGATGATGTTATTGCTCCATATAAGGGAGAGTTAGAGAAGTGGTATATTAAAAATAGAAATATATTTACCTATTTTGCACTTATATTTAGTACTATTTGGGTTGTATTAAAGCCTGAGAGTCGAATTTATAAGAGAATATTTGCAGATTTACCAGAAGTATCAAATAAAGAGCTAAAGAGATATATCTAAAATGGAGTTAATTCAAATAGCAATTATAAATGTTTTTGCAAAACTACTTAAATTTCTATTTGAGATAGGAACATCTTTTTTCGTAACTAAAGATGTATATGGAGAGTTTGCTCTAATTTTAAGTTATATTTTAATATTTACTAAAATATCCTCTTTTGGAATACAAAATATAATGGTAAGAGATGTACCAAAATATAAAAATCAAAACTATATCTCTTATCTATTTTTTAACTCCTCAATAGTAATCTTTTTAGTATCTGTAGTGCTATTTTTAGCTCTATACCAATATAACTTTTTATATATTAAAGATTATCCAAACATATTTATAATATATTGGTTTATCTCTTTGACTATACTATATTCAACCTATTTAAGAAGTATTCAAAAAGTAAAACTGTGGATATACTTTCAAGATATTCAACTCTATCTTATATATTTTTCTCTTTTAGGAGTACTATACTTTATAGAAAGCAGTAAGATAAGTATAGATTTTATATTAAATATATACACCTTATCTGTCATTATTACCTTTATATCAGTTGTTCTGTTTGTGAGATTTAAGTATCATCTATATCTATTATCAAAATTCTCTTTTAATAAAATAGAGTATATAACAACCAACTCACTACCAGTACTTTTTACAGGACTTACATATCTTATAATCTCTCGTATAGATATTATTATGTTAGATAAATATGTTAGTTTAGAGTTAGTAGGAGAGTATAATATTATAGCAAGGGTTACACTTCAAGTTCTATTTTTTAATCAAGTTATAGTATCTTACTACTATCCTAGACTTGCTAAAATGTTTTCACAAAAAAAGAGCATAGATGAGATTTCTAAATATAATAGAAAATTTGTATTTTTGTCGTTTTTATCAGTTTCAACTATTAGTTTTTTACTTTTTATTGGAGTAAATTACTTTTCTCTTTTTGATATATTAAATATTAGAAATAGAGATATATTTTTTGGTGTATTTTTAGTCTTAACTATAACACAGATAGTTTACTCTGCAATATGTTTTTATGGAAATATCTTAATATATATACATAAACAGAAGATGGAATATTTTAATAATCTTTTAGTTTTAATTTTAGCTATAATTCTTAATATTATTTTAATTCCTAACTATGGAGTATTAGGTGCTTCTATTGCCACCTCTATTGCACTTCTTTTAGGTAACTTTTTACAGATGATACAGGTTAAATATTTTACAGGGAGCTTTTTTATATAATGTTTAATTTTCTCTATTTTACTTTTATAATGCTTTTTCCATTCTATCTATTTAGTAGTGGACAACCCCAAATATCACATATAATTCTTGTTGTAATATTTGGTGCAGTTTTTATTTTAATGTTTTCTAAATTTATAAAAGCAGTAAAAGAGAATATTATGTTTATGGTATTTTTAATATATTTAATATATGTAAATACATCTTGGCTTATTATTACAGGAAGCATCTCTTTTGTGGTATATACTCTATTTTATATATTTAATATACTTCTATTCTACTCTACATATCTACTATATAAAGAGCATTTTATTACAAGTGATAATATAAGAAATGCTATATTTTTCTCTTTAGTTTTACAGTTTCTATTTCTACTAGCTAGTGGATTAAACTTTAATGCTAGAAATATGCTATTTTTTAATAATCCAAACCAATTAGGATATTTTGCTATATCCATAATTAATATCTACTTTATTTTAGGTATAAATCAGGTAAAGAGTAGAGATAATATAGAGGTTTTTAAAAATATAATAGTATATATAATTGCATTTTTACTACTAGTATTCTCCTCTTCAAAATCGGCATTAACCTCTTATGCTCTTTTTTTAATCTTTATATTCTATATCGAGATGGTAAAAAGATTTAATACAAAAAAACTACTAATTGCCTCTATGATAGGAGTTGTAATTATTGGTATAATGGGTGTAAATATTGAAAAGATAGAGCATATTGCAGAAAATACTGAACTATTTAATAGAACAGTAAATACAGGAACAGAAGATGATGACTCTTTAGCAGGAAGAGGTTATGACCGTTTAATTCAATATGTTCAATACACCCTTTTAGGAGCAGGAGAGGGAGAGTTTACAAGGTTTGCACTATCTAAACACCACGGAGAGCTTCACTCAACTATTGCAAATATACTATTCTCTTATGGATTAGTTGGATTACTTCTTTTTGTATCTCTATTTTTAAATTCAAAGTTTTATATAGGGAGAGTCCTTTTTTATATGTCTCCCATTTTACTATATGGACTAGCCCATAATGGTATTAGAAGTCCTCTATTTTGGATAGCATTTGCACTCTCTTTAATATATTCTCAAAAAAGTTATTTAGAAAATGAAATCGAATATATCCATAAGGGTGGATAAATCCCTTAACTATTTACCTGTGTTAACCCACTCCCAAGCCTCTTCTTTCTTTTCTATATCAAAATATTTCTCATCTACACCAACAAGTTTGGCAAATGTACTATCTATAGCTACAAGCCATTTCCAAACACTACTTTGTGCTACAATAGCAACTTTATTAAATTTCTTATAATTTTTAAATAGCCACTTAATATCTTCTATTCCTGCCCATGTTCCCCATGATACGTTTTCTCCTAAAATTACCATTGCTGATATTTTATCTTGGTTTTCTAATTTTTTATCAAGCTTCTCTATCCAAGCCTTTTCCTCTTCTAAAGTTATTTTTCCTGTAACTTCAAATGCAAATACTTTTTCACTACTCTGTTCTAACTCTTTTATCATAATTTATCCTTTTTTTAGTGTTAATAACTGTTATGTTATTTTAAAAGTTTAACGCTATTTCTATTGAAAGTCAAGAGGAGATAATATCTGTAAGCTTAATTCTATTTAATTTCTTTTTTGTATAAAGTGTAGTTTTACTATACTTTTATACAAATCGTAGTAAAATAAATCTTAAGCAACTTAACAAAAAAGGACAAGCTATAAGTTATAGTTTTCCTAATATTAATCTATCTAAAAATAGTGTAAATACTATGGACAAGTGGCTCAATATTAGGTCCTGCTGTACTTATTTGGGGTGTTTTATTTGCTATTTTACTATTTGCTTTAATATTAGGTAGAGTAAAAGGAACTCCTCTAAAGAGTAGAGATTGGTTGCTTTTAGGAATAGGAGTTAGTACTACAAATATAATGATAATGCTACCTATTGTTATTTGGATATTCGCATTAAAATTTAGAGAAAAAAACTCTAGTAGTCTTAAATATTTATCTCAATAGTAGCAAAAAATAATGATATTTAAGAAATAAAGCTATAAATATACTCCTACTTTAATCTATATATAATAAAAAAACGCTATAATTTCACATATTATAACAAAAA
>JAMOOP010000017.1 GCA_027065385.1 Campylobacteraceae bacterium
GCTATCAATTTACTAAATATTAATAAAATTTCAAACAAAACACAAGTTCGTAAATTATTTGCTTGGGGGGCTTTTGATTTATTTTCCTTAAAGGGAATTTGATTTTGAATTACCGTGAGGTTGAATTCTTTATAACACTTATGCTACAATATATAAATAACTTAGAAGGTAACAGTTAGTTACCTTTTTCAGTTCAAATCCTTTTTTTGGAATTTGGGTTATTTTAACATAAAATAATATAAATTGTGATAAAAGTCAATGAAGAGTATTAGATATTGGAGTGAGGGGGAACGAGTAAAATCCCAAACTAAAATCGGGGTCGAGTGTCAACTTTTTTGTGGAGTGAAACGGAATGAAAAAGTGGACACTTGAACCCAGACTAAGCAAGGCTTATCGGCACTGGGGTCAAGTGTTGAATGTTTCACTCCACTGCGTTACGCAAAACATTCAACACTCGACCCCGATTTCAATTCAAATTTTTTAAAGCCAAAAAATGGAAATAAGAGATAGTATAAAAAGGATATTTTTCGACACCCTACCTCCGACCCCCCTCTTCGGCAAAAAGTGGAGATTCAACGGCAGGGGTGTTAGTTCAAATCCTTTTTTTGGAATTTGGGTTATTTTAACATAAAATAATATAAATTGTGATAAAAGTCAATGAAGAGTATTAGATATTGGAGTGAGGGGGAACGAGTAAAATTTTTAAATTTTAAATTTCTGTGACACGCCCCCCCCCTTTTTATCTCTTATACAAATAAATATGCCCACCAATTTTCATTATAATTTTACTCCCATCATCACTAATCAATGGATTATAGCAACTCTCTTTACTATCTTTATCTAATACTGTTGACTCTTTTGTTTCTACATTATAAAGAATACATTTTTGAGTATCTGTTTTAGTAATATTATTAGCACGACTTACAAATACAACCCATTTTCCATTACCTGAAACTTTTGGACTATCTGAATCTTTATCTCCAAAATTTCCATTTGAATCCATTGAAAGGAATTCGACACTATTTTCATTTCTATTAAATAATACTATTTGTTGTTTTGAAGCATAAGTTTTTGGATTATAATCTGTATAAATAATAGAAACAGAAATATTTGCTTGATTGTCCATTTCATAACCAACACTATGTCCATTACTACGAGTAGGACTATATTCTACATTAATAAAACTATCAATTGGTACTTCAATAGTTTCTTTTGTTGATTTATAATCTGTTACAGTTGTATCAATCTTATAAATATTTTTTGGATTAGAATAATATAAGAATTGATTATTAATTATTTTTGGTTTAAAAGAGTTATAAGTGGAATAATTATGTAAAGAAAAAATTCTATTGTCTTTTGTATCCAAATTAAAAATTTTGGCAGACTCATTATGAGAGCCTGATGGGAAAGAATTTGAAGTTATCAAATCAATTAGTAAACTATTATTAAACTTTTGAATATTACTAGAACCTCCTATTCCATCACTTATAACTTCTGTTTTATTTATATCTATGATGTATTGATACAATTCATTAGAAGAGCCATTTCCTTTTTCATAAAAAATTCTTTTTCCATCTTCAGAAAGTAAAAATAGTGAAAAATCTCCATAATAACCTCTTGTACCCATCACTTCATTAAATCTTTTCAAACTATTATTTTCTGTATTAAAGATATAAGCACACATATTTATTCTATATGCTCCACCATCTTCATATTGTTCAAATAAGACATATTTTCCATTTTTAGTAAAAATTGGATTATGAGCATTTAATTCACTGCTAATATTAAATAATTTTCCTATTTTTGTAGGACTAAAACTAACCTCATCAGAAGAGAAAATCTCACCATCTTTAGAGGCAACCAATATAGCATAATAAGTTATATTATTAATCAATTTAATATCAAATGGAGATTTATCATCTGTTACACGATATGTTTTACCACCTTTAATTGTATTGATATTATCTTTTGTTACACCACTCTCTTGGGCTAAATAGATATAATAACTAGATACATCTTCATCCTCTTTCCAACTAAATGTAGCGTTTCCATCATTGGCTTTTACATTTAAAATCAATTTGGTATTGCTCTCTTTTTTAATAGAAAATTCCAATACATCACTACTATTCCCCACTCTATCTACCAATATAACTTTAAAGTTATTATCTCCAATAGTATCTATATCCAATTCAATAACAAGCTCACCACTTTCAGGAATTTTTCCATAACTCTCTCCATTAATAATAACCTCCGAATCAACCTCTCCTTGAATTTTTATCTCTATTTTATTATCGTAAGTTGTTGTTGGTATATCTTTACCGATGGGAACTTCGGGAGCTGTAGCATCTTTGTATATAGCAAACTCATAAGGAATACTTGTTAAACCAATTGCATTTTTGAGTATTAAAGAGAACTCTTTATCTCCGTCAGCACCTGATGTATCAAGATTTACCTCTAGTTCTCCACTACTACTTAGTTCTCCTACTTTAGTACCATTTATAATAGCTTGTGTAGATGGTTCTCCATTTATAGTAATTTTTACACTGTCTTTATTGGTATAGTACTCTTCTGCTGTAACTGTAGGTTTTTCAATAATCTCAACTTCATCTAAATCTTTTTTATCCCTAATCTCAAAAACAATCTCCTCTATCCCTATCTCTTGACCTGTAGGATTCAACAATGTTATAAACATAGGAATCAATTTATCTCCTTGAACAACATACTCACTCTGTTTATCTGTTGTATAGTGATAGTGCTGAACCCCATCAATTTCTGAGTTTCCAACAAAATTACTATCTTCACTTAAAATAGAGACAATTAATGGATTTGAATCTTTTTTAACTTTAACTCTAAAAACAGCTTCTTTTCCGTCTTTTAGAGGATTGTCACTTTGTTTAATTTTAATAGAATATGCTCCATAAGCAGGAATTGATTTTATAGTATCAATATCTATTTTACCCTCGGAATCAACACCATCAGTATAATTATAACTCCAATCATCTTCTTCATAAGAATATGGTGTTTTTTTAAATCCAAATTTTGAGTTATTTTCATTAGAATCCAATAGAGATATTTTATTTCTATAAAGTGTGGCATATTGATAATATAGCAGTGCTGACTCTAAACTATTTTTTTTATCATCTCCTAATTGATTACCAAAATTACATTCACCTTTAGTGGCTAATTCCTGTTTCATTTGTCCTAAAAAGTCCTTATTACTTATATCAAGATTTAATAAATCCTTATAAACATTATTAAAATTATCACACTTAAAAGATAGTAATTTAAAAAAAGCAAACCGTGCATAATCTCTAGTTCTATTATCTTTTTTTGAAACATTAGCAGGTAACCCCACATTTAATATATTTGGAAGTGGATTATCTTCTGTATTTAAATAGTTATCTATATCATCATAAATATAATCCTCAAACCATTTTGCACTTCCTTCAGAAAACCAAGGTAGATTAATAGCTAATGTTTCATTATTGATTCGGTTATTCTCACGAGATTGTGCATTATGAAAATATTCATGAACAGCTGTAGTTTTCATGGCATCTTTAATCTTATTTTTATCTATTTTTTTTACAGAATCATTTGGTTGTAAATGTAAAGTTTGTCTATTCTCATTGTTATTAGAGGAAACATTTCCAAGCCAACTGCTATTTTTAAGTTTATGAATTAAAACTTTAAATTCTTTATCATAACTTAAATTCAAATCTTTAAAACCTTGTTGAGCATCTATTAACCACCCTATTAACTCCTCTATTGTTGTGCCATTCCATCTTGTATCATATCCAAAATTAAAAACTTTTATTTTCACTTCTGGGTCATCATCAAAAGTACATATCTGTTCATTATAGTTTTTAACAGATACAAAATTAGTAGGTTTACAAATAATTTTTGACAAATCAGTTTTTGACAATATTTTCCTACTCTTTTTACTAGAAGTAGTAGATTTAACTGCCTCATTCTTCTCTACACCGATAAAATATAAGCCATTTAATCCTGCTAAGGTTATCTCTACTATCGGTTCTCCATTAACCATAGATATATCCTTATCTACCAATGTTGGACTCCAAAAAGGTTTTGCTATATCATCTGTTGTTAGAAAGGTGTATAGGAAAAGATAGTTCAAATCTGTTCCAGTAGGGAGAGAAGATAGTGGGAGCTTAACTTTTAGCTCTCCCTTTATCTCCTGTTCGATTGAAAATATATCAGTAATTTTGGTTACATAAGAGGGAATCTCTTCTACAGACTCGGTTGGTATCTTTTTAAATTTGATACTCTCAATATTGGCTGAATCATCAATCTTTGTAATAGTTAAACCATTTAGATTTCCCCCTTCTGTGATGGTTAGCTTACTCTCTTTGAACTCACTCTTGATTGGTGTTGAAGTAGCAACCAAAACGGTGAAACTAACTTCTGAAACCAAATTTCCATCACTAACGCTAACCTTGACATTATAGTTTTTTCCCTCATCTGATTGAATCGGAGTCCAATTAATAGTTCCACTAGATGTATCTATACTCATCCCATCAGGTTTCTCTACTAGACTATAAATAAGTTTACCATCTCCTGTATACTCTCTGTTCATCTCAATGGTGGATTCTAAACCCACAACAAACT
This sequence comes from Campylobacteraceae bacterium, assembly GCA_027065385.1. GTDB lineage: Bacteria > Campylobacterota > Campylobacteria > Campylobacterales > Sulfurovaceae > UBA1140. The sequence continues at coordinate 4,627 of JAMOOP010000017.1, forward strand.
TAGTAGAGTCAGTCACAGCATTAAGTTTAAGATAAATTCCCTTTATCTCAATATCATCAGGGTCTATCCCACTAAAATGAGCATCAGCACTCTCTATAGTACCCAAAATAATTTTATAATCTTGTTTTCCATCCACTACATTATTATTTCTACCTTTGACCACTACCATCTGTGAAATATTCCAATTTTCAGAAGTAAATAAAAGAGTATCTTTGTCCAATACACCTTCAATTTCATCCGAAGAGGAGAGAGGAATCGTTACATTTGAGGTAGGTTTACTTTTAAGTTTAATATCAAATGTAGCTATAGCATTGTAAGAAGCTGTATTGCCGATTATGGAGCTTGTGATTACTCCTGATTTTTGGATGGTTGGTGTTTGATTAGATACCCCTCCTCCCGAACTAGAAGCAATATGATAACTCCCATCACTCTCACATGCAACACTACTATCACCCAAATGCTTCAAAGCCCCACACTCATTAGCCAAACTTTTACCAACCCCACTCAAAAGAGCCTCAATATCACTCTTGCTCATATCTTTGAAATCTTGCTCTGTGGTAAATTTGGTTCTAATATCTGCTGTAATTGTTATCTTGGTATCAATCTTACCATCATCATCAAGTGACTGTAACAATCGAGCCAAAAGCTTCAATCGACTATCGGTATAGTTATCTCTAGCTAGTCCCAATAAATCTTGTGGATAGACTTTGCCATCAGCAGTAAAAGCAGTGAGTGTTCCTAGTGTTAGATTACCAATTTTAAAGGTTATTGGGGCATCAATACATTCAAAAGTTCCATTAAAATCAGTTATAGCTTTTGAACCATCACTACAAATATATTCCACCCCTTCAACAGGTGAGTCTATAAGATAACCCCTTGTTTTTGTTATAGTTGGTGTCGGTGTCGCTGTTGGTGAAACACCAATAATTTTCTCAATTGGATTATCATCATTTTTAATATCATTTAAAAACTGAATTTTTTCATTTACAGTCTCTTTATCTATTGTGATACCTTCTAAAATTTTAATTGAAGCTTTATATGCTGGGTCATTTTCAGGATTTTGAGAATTGGCTACATTAGTTTTATTTCCCAATAAATCAATAAATTTTAATCCAACTTCTACTTTATTTAAGATTAAATCTTGTCGCTCTTGGGCTATCTTTAACTCCTCATCTGTTAAATTTGGAAAATTCTCTTTTGTTAAATCTAAAGTTAGAGATAATTCTATAAAATCAGATACCATATCAGAACGACTATTTCTACTATCAAGATAGTTTGTCCAATAAGTAATCCCTTCACCATCTCCTACCTTACCTAAACAATTTTGATAAATTTTTTCAACAAATGCTCTATTATCCAAACTACTATAAGTAGAGACAAATGTTGGATGTTGCGAAAATCCTGCTGATAACTCTTTTAAAATTTTTGAACTATCTGAAGAATTTTTAGCTCTATTTGACCAATAATTAAAACCCTCTTGGTCTGGAGCTCTATCAAAATATGCCACATATAAACCTACTGTTTTTTGTTCAATAGATATATTTGAACCCATTAAAAAATTTAACGAGAATATAAATACCAAAATATACCTAAATAGCCATTTCCCATTCATAAGAAATCTCCTTTTAAAATTAATTTAAAATAATTTACAACATATAAAAGTCGTTTTAAATTATTTTTATCTAATATGCTATCATAATTATAAAAATTACATACATTATTTTAAATAATTTATAAAAAATTTTTAAAATACGATAAAATAGTCAATATAAAAGAAAAAATATGTTAAATTATAATTATAAATTCAATATAAAAAATTATAATAATTTATATTTTCGAGGAATTATTAATGAACAATAAAAAACAGCTATTTTTTGATAAGATTTCTATAGTTTTTAATCTTCTATGTAAGAAAGATTTGGAATATTTTACTAAACTATTTTTATCTAAAGAGTCTAAGACTTCTTTTAAACATAGAATGATATTTTTAAAAAGTAGATGGCTTAATAAAAAAAATCCTCTATACCCTAGACTCTTTAAAAAAGAGTATCCTCACTATGAGTTTTCTACATTAAAAATTAATGGTCGAAATATTTTTAGAGATGTGAATGAATTTTTAGATATAGAGATTGAGATATTTTATAAAAGAATAAAAGCTTTTATTGACCAAGATATTGAAATTAAATCTGGCATTAATGATAAATTATATAGATATATGTATGTTTATAATATAAATGGAATGAAAAATAATGACCATATTGACTATTATGAGATAAATTATGAAGGAAGTAGAGTATCAAATAAAATGGATATTGTAGTTACTCCACCAAAACATAAAATAGAGTCACTAAAGATAGATAAATACTATGGAGATATAAAATATGAAAAAGGTAAGATAATTTTACAGTTTGAGAATGGAGATGATTATATATCTGCTATATTCAATACTGACTTAATATCAAATCAAACCATTTATTTAGTCGGTATTGGAGTTGGAATTGCTGATATTAACCAAAAAATTCCTGTAGCTAAAAAGGTCGTTTTAACAAAAGATTTGGTTGAAGATATAGAATATCTATACTTCTTTTTAAATGAGACAGAGATAATATCTGCTAAAGAGAACTCATATAGATTTAAATATAATGATAAAGAGTTTGAAGTTAGTTATTTTGAAAAATATATTAAAAATATTAAAAGATTAAATGGTCTATTTGAAAATTTATTAAAACTAGAAAAATATAACTCTTTTTATGAACAATTAGCATTAAAAGAGTTCTCTGCAATTAATAATATTTTTCAAAAAGTGAAAAATAGTCGTTCTTACTATATAAATTATCGAAAAAGAGTAATTGATGTTCTAATAAAATCTTATTCTCGTGAAAAATATAGTGCTATATATATGGTTATGCCTATATCCGATAGTGATGATAATATTTTTGAGCAACAATCATCTAAAGCTATACTTTTACAAAATGAGTTAAAAGAGTTAAGCAGAAAAATAGAAATAGAGATAGTATTTATAGTCTCTAAAAACTATCAATTTTCTCCTGAATTTAAAATCTTTTTAAGCAATACAAAAGATACAATTAAAATATATTTTGCGTTAAAAAATGATATTGAAAATGAAGTAAATAGTATAGATTTTTTATTTACAAATAAACGAAATTTTGTAGTTACTCGATTTTTAAGGATTAACACTCCAACCTTTACTCTTTTTAAAGATAAAACAACTATAGAGGAACATGAAGCAATGTATAGAAAGATTATTAATAGAAAGTGTAAATCTAATCCACTATTTTTAAGTATTTAAATTTTTTTAAATTAAAATATAAATAGTTATTATTGTGTCATAAAATATAATATAATACTAGAAAAATTAAAATAAAGGAGATAGGCTTTTTAGTTGCCTAAAAAATTATGAAATATGATGCATTAATAATAGGGGCAGGGATTGCAGGGTTATATTCTGCTATGAATTTACCTGAAAATAAAAAAGTTTTAGTTGTTTGTAAAGATATTCCATGGGAGTGTAATACATTTTATGCACAAGGTGGAATGGTAACAGCTCTTAATGAAGATGATATACCTGTTCATGTAGAAGATACTATGATAGCAGGTGCAAATCATAATAAAAGAGAGGCTGTTGAGATTTTAAGTAGAACATCTTTAGAGACAACAAAAGATATAATATCTAGGGGTATGGAGTTTGATAAAGATGAGAATGGAGAAATTCTATTCACTAAAGAGGCAGCCCACTCAGCAGAGAGAATAGTTCATGCAGGAGGAGATGCAACAGGGAGATATATGCACTACTTTTTTATGGTTCAAAACAGGCATAAACTTCAAAGAAATACGCTAGTTTATGATTTATTAATAGAAGATGGAAGATGTTATGGTGTTAAGGCTTTAGTTAACTATAAACATGAAACTATATATGCAGATGATGTAATAATAGCTAGTGGTGGTGTTGGCTCTTTATATGAGTTTAATACAAATTCCAGAACTGTATCAGCTGATATTCACGGTATATGTGTTGAAAAAGGTATAGCTTTAAGAGATATGGAGATGATGCAGTTTCACCCAACTGTTTTTGTAAAAACACCTTTTGCTAGAAAGTTACTATTGACAGAAGCATTAAGAGGAGAGGGTGCTTGGGTTGTAGATAAAAACGGAAGAAGATTTCTTTTTGATTATGATAGTAGAGGAGAGTTAGCAAGTCGAGATATAGTAAGTCGTGCTATTTTTGACCATAAGAAGAAAACAGGAGAAGATGCCTATTTGGATTTTTCTATGTTTGAAGAGAAGTGGTTTAGTCAAAGATTTCCAAATATTACAAGAACATTTGACGCATTAGGATATAAATTCCCAAAAGATAGAGTTCCAATCTCTCCAGCTTTTCACTATGCAGTTGGTGGAATTAAGTGTGATTTAGATGGTTGTGTTGAGGGGATTGATGGACTATATGTGATTGGAGAAGCATCTAGTACAGGAGTTCATGGAGCTAACCGTTTAGCATCTAACTCTCTGCTTGAAGGGGTTGTGTTTGCTAAAAGAGCAGTTGAACATATTTTAGGAAAAGAGCAAGAAAAAAGAAAAATACCAATTTTTGATAAAGAGTATAAAAATATAATTCATCATGAGAAAGATAAAGTATATAAACGCCGTCTTAGAAAAATAATGTGGGAAGATATGGGGATTATTAGAACTAAAAAGGGACTTTTAAAGGCTAAAAATATTATCTATGATATGAAAAATAGAGATATAGGGAGACTTTTAGAGCTAAGACTTAATACAGCATCAGCTATTGTAGAGGGTGCTTTAAAGAGAAAAGAGTCTTTAGGTACACACTATATAGAGAGCTAGGATTAGATAATTTTATCTAATCCCATTAAAATAATAATAGTTAAAAATCCACCAGCAAAACCTGCTAAAATATCATCTCCCATAACACCTAAACCACCTTTTACTTTTCTATCAATAAGACCAATAGTAGATGGTTTCCAAATATCAAAAAGTCTAAATGATGCAAAACTTAAAACTACAGCTATCTCATAAGCGTAACTAAAACTAATATTATCAATAACAGATAGAGCAAATATAAGTGTTATCCACATACCAGAGACTTCATCTATAACAATACTCTTATCATCATGAGTTTCTGTCTCTTTTTCATACTTATTTATCTCAAATATAGCTACAATAGTAATAACTAAAGTTAGCATAAAAAAAGTCTGCATAGGTATAACTTGAAGCAGAATAATTCCTACAACTAAAGCTGTAAAACTACCAACCGTACCAGGTGCTTTTGGGGCTAGACCTGAACCAAAAAATGTTATAAATAGTCTGTTTAAATTCACTGTTTTCTCTTTTTTTGTTTTTGGTATTTTACCGTAAAAAAAGGTATAAAGAGTATTAAAAAATTTAATATTATAATAATAGTAAAAAATTCTATAAAATAGAGTAATGGAAACCACTCTATTAAAATGGAATTTGGTTTAAATATCCAACTATTATGTGTAAATATAATCTTATGTAAAATAGTAAAAACCTCTAAAAAATTAAAAGATATTAGTATAAATATAATATTTAATACTACACCTAAAATAGTAGTATATTTTATAACTAAAGTTAATTTTTCTTTTGATTTAAAATATAGATAGATAGATATAATAGTAGATAGTAAAAGTAGTCTTTCCCATATATAATATATTTTATTAAAAACTCTCTTAATATCTAATAGATGTCTTTTCTCATTAATGGTAAAAATATCTAAATCAATTAAAGATATATATTTTTGTTTTATTAGATATATCCATGTTAAAGAGTGAGCTTTTGATTCAACTATATTAGAGTTAATTGGTGAGTGAAAGAGATGTAGAGTTGTTTCAAATAAGCTTAAAAAAATAGTAATAGTAAAAAGTAGTCCTAAAAAAAAGTAAACTATCTTCATATATCTTACCATTTAAGTGAGATAGATAGTTGATATTTTCTATTTTTAATACTATTAAACTCTTCTATTTTATAGCTACTTAAAGAGATATTAAATATTGAGTATCTATATTTAACTCCATAAGATAGGGCTTGATTTAAGATACCTGAATTTAGAGTTAAATCTTTATTGAAAAAATTTCTACTAACTCCTAATCTAATAGAGTTTTCAAAACTGCTATTTTTTTTAGATTGAAATATATCAATATAGTCTATACCAAAGATATATTCTTTATATATATTAGAGTAACCTATATTTGTAGTTGACCTTGTTACACCTAATGTTTTAAAAGAGCTATTGCCAATATCTAAAATTGAGAGTGCAAAATTACTCCTCTCTTTTTTATATATTCCACCTATATCAAAGGCTATAGTCTCCTCTTTTTTTGTATATCTATTATCAAAATAGTTTAAGATACTGTCATTTTCTATTATCTCATTTATTGTATAATTTCGTATAGTTTTATATCTATTTACTGCTCTTAAATTAAATCCATAAATAAAATTTCTATTTTTAAAAGATAGGTTTCCAACTATTGAGTTGTATCTATCTATATAACTCTCCATTGCACCCATTGAACCAAATCCTGTATGAGTTATAAAATATCCATCTATATCACTATATAGACCTAAAAGATAACTATAACTATTTTTAGATTGATATATTGATATAAAATTATTAGCATTAAAGGTTAGAGCTTTTCCAATATTTTTTTTCATAAGTTGAGATACCTCTTGATTACTATTTGATGAATTGAGTCCATCTATAAAATTTAAGGTATCTCTATTTAGTGCAATAGAGCTATTTAAAAGTTCTATTTTTATCTCATTATTAGAAAAAGTTGATAGATTAGCAGGGTTTAGAAGTATAGATTTACTATCTTCTCCTATAGCCATATCTACACCACCTCTACTAATAGAGCTAGAGTTTAAATTACTAGCTTTTATATAAAGGGTGGTAAAAATGAGTAGAGAGAGTAGTTTTTTCAAAACTAATGACTCTGTAGATATGTAGATAGATTGTTTTGGTCAATTACCCCATTTTTACTACCTGTAATATTTTTAATATAACTATCAATAGTAACTCTTGTTTCACTTCCTGTTGGAAAAAGAGATTGAACTCCAGATGCACTAGCTAAAGAGTCTGCGATATTCATTAATGCTCTATTATTAATTACAGGACAAGGAAAGTAAGTCACTCCATCAATACTATTAGTTGTTTTATTAAAATTTATATCACAAACTCCATCTGTAAGGATTGCTGAGTTATTACTACTTTTATTGGTAACTAATCTTTTAAATGTCTTATATCCCAATTTAGAACTTCCTACATCAACATCTATAAGGGTTGTATTATAATTTATTCCATCTTTTGTAAAAGTTACTTTTTTCCTATATGTTGCCATAGAGCCATCTCTACAGTTATCATTTGGATTACTAGCATAAACTATAGCACAAGCTGAAGCATCAGAGCCATCAATTACACTATTTCCATTTAAATCGTCCGTTGAATTGGTCTCTACCCCATCAGCCCACTTTTTAATAACCTCTTTATCTCCTCCAAAAAGAAGTTTTACACTATTTGATAGAGAGGTTAATTTAACTAAACCTAAATTAAAACAGCTAGATTTTTGTTCCTCTGTTAAACTATCTGTATCGCTACAATCAACACCACTTACAACACTACTATAGTAATCATCTGCTTTTTTAAGTTGATTAATTGTATCAACTGCATTATTATTTTTTGTTGTTCCTGATACAAAATTATTTAAACTACTACTACTATCGCCTATTGCACTTGTTATATCAAAAACTGTATATCCACTTTTTCCGACATACGCACCTGCTATATTCATATTTATCTCATCACTATTCAAGACACTACTATAAGCACCACTATTAGTTGTTAATTGAGATATTACATAGTCATAGTTTCTATCATCTAAAGCTTCTTGGATACCTGCTTCTGATACTGGATAAGATTCTGTAGAGCTACTACTACTACTACTACTACTACTACCACTGCTACCAGTTGTAGAATCATTTATAATCGGCTCTTCAAAATAAATATTTTTACCATTTATTATATTACCAATCATATCGATAATTTTAACCTGATAAGTAGTAAAAAGTTTTGATTTATTATTGACAGGGTCATAAAATAATATATCCTTGAAATCAATAATACTATCTCCATTAATATCTTTTTCTATGATTTTTTTAGTTAAATTATTAATTTTATTTTTTATTAAAGAAGTGTTATTTATATCTGATAATACTTCTTGGTACATTATTTCACTTATAATTGTGATATTTACTTTTTCAATACTTTTTAAATCATATCCTTTTCCAATTAGATGAAATACTCCTTTATTTTTTGTTGGTGAACTATTTATGATACCATCATCTTCTATATCATAATCTTCTCCTCCACTAACTTCATATATATAAAATTTATCATCTTCTAATTCATTTATATGGAGATTGAAATTACCTATTGTATCAATAGTGTCACCACTAGAAGTTTTTTCTGTAGCTATTAACTCTTTTTTACTGCCATTAATCTTATATATAGTGACTATTGCATTAGCTATTACTCCTAATTGAGCCTTACCGAACTTGTCTATTTTTGTAGTAGTGTTAGTATCAACTTCTGTAGTATTAGTATCAACTTCTGTAGTATTAGTATCAACTTCTGTAGTATTAGTATCAACTTCTGTAGTATTAATATCAACTTCTGTAGTATTAGTATCAACTTCTGTAGTATTAGTATCAACTTCTGTAGTATTAGTATCAACTTCCGTAGTGCTAGTATCACTATTTATATCATATATCTCTTCTGAACTACTATTTTCATCAGATGTAGAATGGTTTGATGTGTTATTTGTATCATTATTATCAATTATTTCTATTTCAGTTTCAGTTGATATATTAATGTCATTATTTGAATTATTGTTATCAATTGATACATTAATATCTTCTTCTGAAATATTATTATCTAAGATTTGAGTTAGACTCTTATTGTTATTATCGCCACATCCTACAAAAAGCAGTAGAATTAATAAAAAATATACCTTTCTCATTACTTTTCCCTTGCTTCTATTACTAAAAATGGTAATCCGTAATTTAGATTATTTTGATAATATTTATAATTATTAAGATATTTTTCTAGCCAAGAAGGTACTTCTACCTCTTTTTGAATTCCAAGTATAGGGTCAAAATTAAATGCAATTGGAGGAGAATCTAAATCCTTATTAAACCCATAAAATGCTCCATCTTTAGCTACAACAATAGCTCTAACATTCCAATACTCTTTAGCTTCATAATCTGTTCCATCAATATTTTGAGCTGTAAAGTTAAAATCGGTTAAATATTTACTTTTCCCAGTTATAAGATTTAATACATTCATTCTATCAATTCCCTCATTAACCCATTTAGTCATAAATGTAGCTCTTCGCCATACATAAACTCCCACAGTATTACCTCCATCTGATAGTTTAGTTTTCCATGTAGGGGTTACTGTTTCATTATTCTCTCCACTTCCTAATTGAACATAATAGTCTCCATTAATATTATTATCACTACTAAGTTTAGACTCCAATATTCCTTCTAATCCACCTGCTGTATAGTTGGCATCACCTTTTACACCTTCTGCTTCTCTCCACCACATAAGATATAGTGTCTGTTTATGAGAAGTTCCTACCCTATTTGGCTGATTATCAATAGTTATATCAAATAGTACAGAAGCATTATTTTCAGATACAACATAAATTTTTTGCTCCTCTTGGTTTAAGAAATATAACCACCCCTTATTGGCTCTACGATATACCGTTGTCCAATATTGATTAAATCCATCAATTACTCCAATATCTTTTACTGTTCCATTTGTATCTAATTTTTTAAGCATACTTGTATTTCTATCTGTAAAAAATAGATATGCTTTAGGAAGAGTTGAGATAGGTTTTGGAATAATATAGTCACTTGTCACTGTTACAGGAATTTTTTGTACTATAGAGTTATCTAATCCATCGCTTATTGTAAATGTTAAATTATGCTCACCTCTATCTCCTAAAATTGCATAGGTTTTGAGTTTTGCTGATACGAAATCATTATATTCTAATGATAGCATCGTATCGTTAAATGTATGTTCACTTGTACTTTTGCCACTTATAAATAGTTGAGATAAATCACCACTATCAGCATCAGTCCAACTAATATCCTCACTAAGATAGGTAGGTTCTGCATACTCTTTAATAACTATTGGGTCTGTTGGTTGATTTAAAACTGGAAGTTCATTTGTCATAGAGACACCTTTTATCCAATTTTCAATAGCTTTATAATCACTACTACTCTCATCTAAATAACCACTATGGGTTTTGATATTGCTATTTAAGTCACTATGTGTACCATCTGCATCTATATAGTATCCCCTCGCATAAACTAAAAGTTCAGAGTTATCTAAATCATTAAAATCAACTCTATATAAAGCTGAAGTCATGGTTTTATATCTTGAGTATGGTAGATTACTTTCCCATGTATAGGAAGAGTATTTGGTATCATCTCTATTTGCTAAATAGTGATATATTGAAAATCTCATAGTCTCATCTCTTAAATAGTAATCTTCGCCAAATCTCTTCTCTTTAGGTATAATGTCTGTAAAATTGCTATCATGAAGTCCATCTTTAGTGTGATTATTATGACAACTATAACAGTTTCTAACTAATGCTTGATAAGCTTTTTGTGCTTGATTAGTATCTATTGCTAACTTATTTTTTAAAAAAGAGACTCTATCTGAAAGACCAACAGCTAGTCTTGTTGCTCCATAAGTTATAATTTTCTGTTTATCTTCTAAAGACCAATGTTTACTATGGTCATATATACCATTTATTCTTGCTATCTCATCTTCAATATCTTTACTATATTTTGCTCCATAATCATCTGTTCTATCTAAACTTTTACCAAATGCGTCAGAGTGATTGCTATCAGAAGGTGCTGTTAAGTCATCATTTAAAATTAGACTCCAAAGAAATGGTGCAGGGTGATAGTAGTTATCCATGCCCATTTGATTAATTCCCTCATATTGATATGGTGCAACAGAGCCATCAGGCATTAAGTGAGCTCCTAATACAAAGTTTCTATAGGTCATATTTTTAATATCAACCCCTGTAGCATTTGATAGATTTAGTTTATCTTTTGCGTTGTGACAATCGGCACAACTCTTTCCACCGTTAAGTCCTGCTTTTGTTAGAAGTGGTATAATCTGTTTATGAAAATCTGGAATTTCTTTTGATGCGTCATATTGACTTAAATCTTTATCTGTTCCCCACATACTACTTAAGTCACCATGCATTCTAATATCTGCTGTTGAGTTATAGTCATGGTATCTATCTATAACATCTTGATTTCTATCTTGGTGACATTGATTACATTGATTTACACGATTTGGAACGAAACTAACCTCTTGTCTCTCTGAACGAATTGGTATCCACAAGTCTCCATCTGTAGTAGTAAATCGTTTATGTGCTTTCCAAATATATAATCCCTCTTTTAAAATAACCCCTAATGAACCATCATCTTCAGGTTTTATAAACCCACTTGTTGGAATTGCTAACTCTGGACTTCTCTCAAACCCAATAGCATAAGAGTCACTAAAATCATGAGATGGTACAAAGAATTGTAGTCTTACATCATCTGTATTTATTCCATCTAGTTGGTTCTGCTCTCCATTATCTGAATCTCCTAAATTTTCTACTAAATATCCAGCATAACCATTTAGGTTATTATTAGTAAAAGATACTCTATTCTCGCTCAAATCACTTCTACCAGGTGCTACTTTTTTTGATTTTGGAGGATAAAAACTTCTAGGTTGCATAAAGTGATAATTTTTATTAGATATAACTAAAGTACCTGCATCACTATTAACTGGGTCATCTAAATTTTCAGGATAATCTTTAATATATAGTTTATAGGTGCTATCAATATTTTCTCTATAAGCATATACAAAACTTTCTGCATTATAACGCTCTGGACTTCTTGCAATGTCTCTTTCTACTCCACTATCTGTATCTATTTTAGATAAAACTATTTTTTTACTTCTTAAGTCAAGATTACTTCTATGAGTCATAATTATATCCCCCTCAGATAGAAATACACTCTCATTTCCTACTCTTCCACCTTGACCCATTAAAATATAATCTTTATATTTTCCACTTTTTATCTGTCTTGGAGAATATAAATTTTGAGAAGTATCACTAACACTTGCCTCTTCTCCAAAAAACATAAATTCATCACTGCCATCAATTTGCATTTTCCAAAGTGAAAAACGATTAACTTTATGTTGATGTTCCCACTGATTAAATACAACAAGTGATAATCCATTATCATCAATAACAACAGGTTCAGTTTGATGTGAGTTATTAAATCCAATTCTTGTAACTGCTCCTGTTACAGTATCAAGTTTATGAATAAGTGGTGTAGGGTGTCTATCGTATTCATCTCTAAGTACAGGTTCTTTTTTATAATTAAAAGGAATATCTTTTTTTGTAACAGTTTTAGCAATAAGTAACATTTCATGGTCACTATCTTTATCATTTCCAATATAGGTTGGATAACTAAAACTAACATTATAATCATGAGTAATAGGAGTAATCTTTTTAGAGCTAATATCTAGTTTAAATATACCCAAGTGTCTATCAGGGTTTAAATCATTTACTTTTAAAGTATCATCTTCAGCAAATACAGGTTTGCTCATAGCAATATATAGACTTTTTCCATCAGGTGCTACATCAAAACTCTGAATTCTAACCTTTTCAATATCTTTGCACTCATTATCAAGAGGAGGATATATTTGCCAAGTTTTATAGCTTCCATCTTGTTGTTTTCGTGATACTAAAAGTTTATCTTCAAAACCTATATCATCATATCCATTTTCTGGACTTCTTAAATCTATCCTTGCATCTAAAGTTGCCCAAGCAATATAATATAAATCAGGGTGCATTCTACCATCAGCTTCATGTTCTTCTATTGCACTTTTTGGTATAAAATCTGCTCCATCAATAACACCTTCTATTGGCACACATTGTGTTACATCAGCACTTCCCCCCTCTACAGTTGTATTGTCTGTAGATATGCACCCATTTAAAAATAGACTAAATAGTATTGAAACTACTATATTTAAAGCTCTCATTAAAAATTCTCCTCCCTTATTTTAAAATTGTGAGCTTTAGAATAACATTTGTAAGGTTAAAAAATCTTAAAACTTAAAATTAATATTTTTTTATCTAAAAACTCTGCTACAATCTTTAACAATTGCTTCTGGAATAGTAGCAATTGTCATAAACTCCTCCATTTTTAAGTTTGGGTACATTACCGATATATAATATTTAGGGTCTAATATCATAGCTTTTCCATCTTCTATTAAAATAGGATAAGGCAATATTCCTGCATTTGTTAAACCTATTTTTTTTGGGAATTTTTTAGTTCTTTTAGATAGTCTAACTCCAATTAGAGTTGAGTCTTTATCTAAGTTTAATACAAATAGTACCCTTTTATTATTTTTAAGTTTATCTAATAAATTAGAACCATTAGCAACCTCTACCATATCTTTATAAAATGGCATACCATTCATAAATTGGTATTTTGGTAGCCCTTGAAACTTAAATTTATCAAGTGAATTTTTAAGCCCTGTAAACTCTTTGGTTATTGAAAATAGAAGTTTCTCTGCACTTTTTTTATCAAAATCATCTTGTAGAAAAGCTTTTGTAATATATAAAGGGTTAGTTATGGCTATAATCTTATCTTTTTTATCAATAAGTAGTCTAAGAGTTCCTGCAAAACCTCTTCCTTTTTTACTTGCCATCTTTTTTAGTTCACTATTTGTAAAGACAATAGATACTAAACTTCTTCTTTTATTAATATGATAAACCTTTACAATTTCAAAACCAGCTTTTAATATCTTAGCTTTAGCCTCTTTTGTTTTAATTAAATCACCTATTAGATTAATAGATATTCTACCATTTACAGGTTCACCCACTTCAGTTTTTTTTGCTTCAATTTTTGTTACCAACCTATTTTTTAATGGAGTGTAGTTTGGTGGGTATCTTTTTGAAAATCCAATAGAACGATTTAATATATCTTTATTAGATTTATGTGTAGTTACTTTAATTGGTTGAGTAGCTGTAATTGGTTTTGGTATTATTATATTTGTATCTTTTTTACTGCTATTATCTTCCATTGTATTTTGTGACAATAGTAAAGATGGGGATAGTAGTAGAATAATACTCCAGAGTAGTATATATTTTTTAAACTTCATTGAACTTCCTTAAATATAGTTATTAGAAATATAATAACATTATTTTATAGAAATACTAATTTTATATTATTTACTTTTATTATTCTATAAAATAAAGCTACCAAAAGTGACTGATAGCTTTTTGAAGATTTCTATTTACTTTTTTCTATCTTCTCATCATCTGTAACAGTTTTTAGCGATTTTTTTGCATCTTTAGATACACTCTTTGTTACATCTTTACTATCTTTTGATACACTTTTCATAGTATCATTAATATGTATTTAGAATTATAGCATACTATTTAAAATAATATTAAATATTTCTATGTTAAAATTCTTTTATGAAGAAATATATTAAATTATGTGATTATGCAAAGAGCCATTCAGTTAC
>JAMOOP010000018.1 GCA_027065385.1 Campylobacteraceae bacterium
GAAATAATGGTTTTTTCTTTCATCCAAGAAATATTCAAGATATTGAAAATGGAAGTAAATTATACTTTTTATTTGATGGTTTAGTCATTGCAAAAGCAATTTATACAGGTCATATGACTGACGAAGAAAGAGAAGACAAGTTTAGATATGGATATAAGATAAAAAATATCACACTATTTTGTCCTCCTATTAAGTTAAAAGAAAATCCATGTATGGGTCGTGTTAATATTCGATATATAGGTAAGGAAAAATATCAATTAGATGAAAATGATAAAAAGAATTTAAATTTTTAATAATTGAGTTATCCCTTTCGCCAATCCCACCACCACAGGCACACTAACACTATTACCAATCTGCTTATAACTCTGAGCCTTATTTGGCTTAATCCAAAAACTATCAGGAAACCCCTGAATTCTTAGACACTCACGAGTAGTAAGCTTTCGCATCTGATTTACAAGTACAGGTACATTGTTGCCCCCTGTTCCCATCTTGGCTGTGAGGGTTGGAGCTAGAGAGTCGTAGCGAAAGGTGGCTCTTGATTTTCGTATCTCGTAGGCTAGAAGCAGAGGATTATCTTTTATCTCATTGAACTTTTTATGATTTTTTAGATTGTTGATAACATTAAATTTGGCTGTTTGGCTAATCTGTGAACCTCTTAAATCGCTGTCTAAAATGGTATTTAAATCTACCCTCTTTTCCAATGGAGGAGGAAACTCAAACTCAATGCTTTTGTCTCTAAACCCGATAATATATATTCGCTCTCGGTTTTGAGGTACGCCATAATCAGCAGAGTTTAAGACCTTGTAAAAAACCTTGTAGTCTAGCTTTTTGGTAAGGGTTTCCAATATTACTTTTAGCGTATTGCCTTTGTCGTGGCTTGTTAACCCTTTGACATTTTCGAGTATAAAAGCCTTTGGTTGCTTGGCTCTAATAATCCTCTTAATATCAAAAAAGAGCGTCCCCCTAGTATCGCTAAAACCCTTTCGCTCCCCTGCAATGCTAAAAGGTTGACATGGAAAACCTGCACACAAAATATCAAAATCAGGCATATCCATTGGGTCAAGTTGGCTCACATCACAATAGGGGTCATCTCCAAAATTAGCTTTGTAGGTAGCACAAGCGTGTTTATCAATCTCTGCAGAAAAAACACACTTAGCCCCCACACTCTCAAACGCCAAACGAAACCCACCAATCCCTGCAAAGAGGTCAATAAAAGTTATCATGCAAATAGTCTTAGTTGGTAAGGGCGAGTATAAAAAGTTTTCTGCTCTTTTTTTCTAACTTCAAATGGTTGGTTTTTAAGCCCTTTGAGGATATGAACTATGGTATTGATATTGAAGCCATTGCCCACCATCTTATATCTTTGGGTGTCGCTACAACTTGCTGTGTAGTTGGAGGGGATATTTTGCAACCTCTCACACTCTAATGGAGTTAGTTTGCGAATTCGTCCATTGTCTAATATTTTGGTGGTATCGGAACGGGCTAAAATGGTGGGAGATTTACTATTTAGGGCATAAATTCGGCGTTGTCGCTCATGGTCGTTTATAATGGTTTTAGGCACATCAAAAAGCTTAACTATCCCATCTTTGGTTGGGGCTTTTTTAAATGATAGATTCTGCTTGATAAACTCATCTAACCCATTTTTATTAAAATAGTACTTCTCATCTACCTTTTTTTCTATAATATCGGCTAGAACCTCTTTGTGATGGCTTTTGGGTAGTTTTGGAAAGTTGATGTTTGTCCAATAGTATCGTGGGCGTGATTGAGCTGAAAAGAGAGATGAATTTATCTCTACAAAACCAACACCAATAATCTCACTCATTAAATCTCCCCATTTATTTTTGACATTTTCGAGCAGAAAATATTTTGGGTTTAGCTCTTTATATAATCGGATATACTCATAAAATAGCCTTGATTTCTCACCCTTTAACCCTAAACCCTTTTGTGCATTGCTCAAATCTTGGCAAGGACTACCACCAATAAGCAAATCAATTTTAGGTAAATCTGAAGCCTTGACATCTTTTATATCTCCTAAATGGATAATATCAGGATAGTTCTCTTTTGATACTTGAATTGCGTACTTGTCTATCTCACTTGCATAGTAGTTTGTTATAGGGATATTTAGTTTTTCTAGTGCTATTCTCGCACCTGATATGCCGTCAAATAAGCTTAATATATTCATTTTAATCCTTTTATATCTACAAAAAATTCATACTAACAATATCATCAAAAGAGAAGCTTTTTTTACTCCAAAAAGAGTTACTATCTTCTTGTTTTATCTCTACAAAAAACTTATCAAAATATTCATCTTCTTTGGTTGTATCTTTTTTAAAATTAATAAACTCTAAAATAATAGTAGCCTCTCCTCCTAATGCTGTGGTTGTAATCTGTTTTATCTTTTTCCCTTTAAAATCTTTTTGTAAAATATCATATTGTGTAAGTGGTACAATCGTTAATTTTGATGGGTTTTGATATAGATACTCCCAAACTTTAAAAGCCTCCTCTTTATCTAAAATAGTTCTATTATCATTTACTATTTTTCCTAAAAATCCATCTTGATTTATATAGAAAAATGTCCATTTTAAGTAGCCTATTTCTGTTAAATTATTACATATTGTCTGCTCTTTATACTTTTCTATAATATATTTTTTCCATGCGTAGAACTTTTTTTGTCTATCTTTTAGTTGTAATACTTCCTCTTTTTTATGAGTTGTAAATTTAATATGGGTTATTTTTCTACCTGTCTTTAGTAACTCATAAGATATACTAAAAGAGATATTATCACTTCTATTTATCTCATCTATTGCTACCTCAATTACTCTTTTTCTAAAATCTTTTATACTTGAATATTGACCCTCTTTTACACCCATTAATTCCCTAAATTTTTCCATAGACATTTTAGGAATTTGAACATTAATATAATCTTCTGCCAACTCATAAAGGGCTATGGAGTATTTACTTCTTAAACTTTTAATAACTACTAAATTTATCTTACCAAATATTTTTGGGTCAAGTATCATCTCTTCTATATGTGGAGGAAATGAGTACGATATTACCCCATGTTTATATTTAAATCCAGCTATTAATGTAAATGCTCCACTCTCTTTAGTTCTTCTATTTTTACCTAAAATATTATATCTAACTTGAGTTCTATTTAAAATCTCTAATTCATTTTTAATATAAGTATGATTCTTATTACCTATTTTAAAAAATAGCATTAATTCATCAGCAGTTATTTGGAATATTCTTCTATTCTTATCTTTTTTAAACTCATTTTTTGCAATTTTAAGCATATAGTTATAACATTTTCTTTGAGTTAAAGATATTTTATTGCTTATTTGGATACTAGAACTATTTTTATCTATAATTATTTCGTTGCTATTCATATCTAGCATTTTAGCACCTTTTTATTTATAAAACAGAAGTATAACATAGTAAGACTAAAAAATAAATTTTTGTCTCTTTAATAAATATTAGTATTATAAATGTCCTAAGTTTGTATTAGAAAAGTCCTAGAAAGGTATTAAAAATGTCCTCATAAGTATTAAATTTGTCCTATAAAATCGTTCTAAGCTCCGAAATATAAGCACTTTCAAGTTTCTAAAAGAGAAAAAAAAAGATTTAAACTATCTTAAACTAAGCACCCACCCAAAATCTTTTACTACCTCTCATCATAGTGAAGTTGCAACCCCTCACTTGTCATAATAAAACCTGATATAACTATTTTTCCTTGATGTACTAACTTATGGTGTTTTTTACATAGGGGGATTAGGTTGTATTTATGGTTTTTA
>JAMOOP010000019.1 GCA_027065385.1 Campylobacteraceae bacterium
AGAGATAAAAGCTATATAAGGCTAATAGATTTGAGTAGTGTTTACCTTGTTTCATAAACTTTTGTAATAGATGAGGGTGAATAACTATTGGATTTACTATATTTTGCTCTTTCATTTTTATTGCCTTATATTTTTTATATTTAAAATAATAGTCTTTTTTTCTTTAAAAGTCAATAGAAAAATAATAAATTAGTCTTTTTTATTTAAAAAAAGTTTTAATAAGGTCTTTTATCCTTTCTGTCTCTTTTTTTTCTTCTTTTAATTTGACTGTTTCTACATAAAGTTCTAAGGCTCTTTTTAATTGTGAGCTGATTTTATTTTTTGAAACAGATTGTCTCAAAATACTCTCACTATAACCAATCTTTTCCCCCAACTCCTTATAAGTCAATCCCAACTCCTTAGAGACTCTTTTAACTAAATGCACCTCTTTATCTTCCAAAATAAAAACTCCTTTTTTCCAAATATTATACCAAAAAAAGAGGAGGAAGAAGCCCTTTTCTTTAGAGAGTTTTTAAGTATCCCTTTTTTACAAGGTAAGATTTTAAGTATGTGGAGTGTTTTTTAGGCGAGATTGATTTTGGACTTTGGTATTTTCTTTTTAATTATAATCTCTTTTCTAATTAGTTCTATAAAGATAAGAAGTCCAGCTAACTCTATAAAACTCTCTCTTATCTCATACTGCATATTAAAAAAACTATATATATAATAAGATGAGATAGAGATAGCTGTAGCAATTAAAATAGTTAAAAAGTGTATTTTAAGCCAAATATCACTTTTTTTAACCTTTAAAAAATAGCCAAAAAGAGCTAAAGCTAAAAAGTATGTAATCATATCTGTTATAACTCCTATATCATTATAAAAATATAGTTGAAAACTAGAGGCAAATAGAACTACTAATATAATATGAGGATTTATATCAAAATATTTTAGAAATTTAAATTTTTGTAAATATGAAGATAGTTTAAAGAGAAGTGGAATAAAAACTAAAAGAGCATATATAGATGAGTAGATTATAGAACTAAATAGATTTGCGTCCATTAAGTTGTGTAAGTTTGTCTCATCTTGTATATTATGTTCTAAAAAATAGCTAGATGAGGGAAAATGAAATATCTGTTGTCCCCAACTTATCTCTTCCATTCCTGCTAAAAATGCTAATATTGTAAATATAATAATAGCTAATCTATGATATTTACTAAATTTATATTTATATAGAGCATAAATTCCATATAGAAACATTATAAAAAGAGATATAGTTCCAACTGTTTCAAAAAAACTATTTTCATGGCTCATCTGTTTTAATAAAAACTCATAACCTTTTATATGTGCTGTTGTAAAGATAGTCCAAAGTGATATAAGATATAATACTGGAACTAATTTAAAAATTATTTTATTTATATTTAACATAATAGTATATTATCATAATAAAGGTAAAAGAGTAAACAGTGAAAAAAGCACATCTATTTATTATTCGTTTTATTCTATTTATCTATTTGACCTCATCATATTTAAGTGCTACACATATTCATACAAAACTTCAACACTCTTATAGTAAATGTAAAATCCATTTTATAATTAAAAATTTAAATGGTGCAGATATATCAAATAATAGTAGTGAGATAATAGAGTGTTTTAACTGTTATGAACTTTTATCTCTTAAAGAGGAGATATTAAACTTAGTTACTCTTAAAGGTTTTAACTCAAACGCCCCTCCAAAACTCTTCTAAAATCAAAAAAACAACTATTTAAAATTAAAAGGAAGAGTTATGCAAAAAATTATTGCAGGGATTTCTATTATTACAGCTACACTGCTTTATGCAGATAGTAGTAGTTTAGAAAAAAGAGTTGAGTCTTTAGAAAAGGCTTTAAAAGATGGTCAAGAAAAACTGCTTGAAGAGAAAATGCAAAAAGCTATAAATGGTAGTGATAGTTTTAATCAACAAGCTTTTGTACCAGATATTGCATTTATTGCAAATATGAGTGCTGTTGCTAGAAATATTAGTAATCAAGAGTATGACAGTTATGCTGTTGATGGATTTATAGCTAAAGCAGGAGAGATACCATTTAATGAAAAAAGAGGATTTAATTTAAATTATGGTGAGATGGAGATTAGTTCTACAGTTGACCCATATTTTGATATAGATACAGCTCTTCATATTGAAAAAGAGGGACTTCATATTGGTGAGCTTTATGTTACAACAAAAGCACTACCTTATGGATTTAGATTAAAAGCAGGAAAGTTTAAAAGTGAGTTTGGACGAATAAACTCTAAACATCAACACAGTTGGAGTTTTTCCAATATTCCATTAGTTTTTGAGAGCTATTTTGGAGCAGGTGGATTAGGAGATGAGGGTATTCAATTAACATATACTCTACCAACCGATAGTTATATTATGGCAGGTTATGAAGCTATGCAGGGTGTAAATGGAAGAAGTTTTGGAGAAACTGATACTAATAATTTAAATATTGGATATATAAAAAGTGGATTGGATATTACAGAAGATAGTTCTATATTAACAGGTATCACCATAATGCACGGAGATAATCCTAATGGTAAAACCGATATATATGGAGGAGATTTTACACTTAAAACCATTTTTGATAGTTATAGCTCTCTATCTTGGCAATCTGAACTACTATATAGAGATAAAGATTTAGAAAATAGTAAAACAGCAAAACAAGCAGGTGCTTATAGTCAATTAGTCTATAACTATAATTCAAATTGGGCAACAGGTGTCCGTTATGATACTCTTTTTAAAAATATTACAAATAAGCCTGAAGATTTAGATAAATATACAGCCATGATTGAATATAAACCATTTGAATTTTCTAAAATTAGACTTCAATATGTTTATGATAAATCAAAATCATTTAATGGTAAAAGAAAAGATGAGCAAGAAATTTTATTGGATTTAACAATAGAGTCAGGTTCTCATGGTGCTCACGCATTTTAAATAAAAGGAAAAAAGATGAAAAAATTATTATTAATAACACTATTAACAACATCAATATTTGCAAAACTAAATGTAGCTACAACCTATAGTTATTTAGGAGAGGTTACAAAAGAAATAGGAGGAGATGAGGTAAAAGTTACTGTTTTAGCTAATCCAAAACTAGACCCACACTTTATTACACCAAAACCATCACTTATTGGAAAAATTAGAAGAGTTGATTTATTAATTATTAATGGTGGTCAGCTTGAAATTGGTTGGTTACCACCACTTTTAAAGAGTGCAAATAATCGTAAAATTCATGCAGGAGGCAGTGGATTTTTAGATGTAAGTGGAGCTATTGATTTTATAGATAAACCTAAAAGCGTATCAAGAGCTTATGGAGATGTTCACCCAGATGGAAATCCTCATTTTGCTACAGATATTCATAATATAATTCCTATAGCTAAATTAATTAGTATGAAATTATCCCTTCTTGACCCATCTAATGAGTCAATCTATAAAGAAAACTATAAAACTTTTGTTAATAAAATGGAAAAACTTACTAAAGAGTTAGAGAGTAAATATCAAGAGTGTAGAGGTAAAAAGGTGGTTCAATATCATGAACTATTTAATTATGTACTTAATAGTTATGGTGTAAAAAATATTATAAATATAGAGCCACTTCCAGGTATTACACCTAGTTCAAAACATACTTTAAAAGTTATTAATAGTATAAAAGAGAATAGTATAAAAACTATACTTCAAGATGTATATCATGAGAAAAAAACAGCTGAATTTATAGCCCATAAAACAGGAGCAAAAGTCTTTATTGTCCCTCATGATGTAGGAGCAGTTAATGGTGCTAATAATTTAGAAAGTTTCTATACTATGGTAGCTCAAAGAATATGTCAATAGTTACTTTACTCTATCCAGCTTTTATATTGGCAATACTTTTAGTATTTATTCACTCTATTTTTGGTTTAGAGATTATAAAAAGAGGTGTAATATTTACAGATTTAGCTATTGGACAATTCGCTGCGATTGGGGTAGCTATAAGTCTCCTCTTTTTTGGAGGAGAATATAGTTTTATATTAACACTAATTTTTGCCCTAATTGGGGCAACTTTAATCTCTATTGCTACAAGAAGAGTAAAACATATAGAGGCATTTATTGGTATGCTTTACGCTTTGGGAGCTAGTGGAATTATTGTACTTTTATCAAATACAACACAAGGAACTGAACTTTTTAATAAACTTCAAGCTACTGATATTTTATTTACCACAACAACCGATTTAATAGAGCCTTTTTTACTATATGGTGTAGTTGCATTTCTATTTTTAAAGTTCTACTATAGATTAACAGGACTATATAGAGAGATGCTATTTTTTGGGCTTTTGGCTGTTACTGTAACCTCATCAGTACAACTTGCAGGTGTTTTAGTTGTATTTGTGCTTTTAATTGTTCCAGCCTTTATGGCTCTTTTACAAAATAGATTTTCAAAACTTCTTTTTGCTTGGGTTGTTGGTTCTACTATTATTATAGTGGCTATGGTTATATCTTATCTATTTGATTTACCAACGGGTTATACTATTGTATTTATTGGGTCGCTTTGTGGGATTATATATGGTTTGATAGTAGACAATTAAATAACCTCTTCAACAAATATTAAAATGTAAATACAATATGATATAATAACTTATGAAATTTGAATGGGATGAGAAAAAAAATTTAATAAATCAAGAGAAACACAATGTCTCTTTTGAAGAGGCACGAGAGGTTTTTGATGACCCTTTACAAATCTCGAAACTTGACTATAGATTTAACTATTTTGAAGAGAGATGGATAACAGTTGGCTCTACCAAAAAATATCAAATTTTGGTTGTAGCTAATATGTTTTTTAGTGATGAGGGAGAAGAGATTATCAGAATAATATCAGCAAGAAAAGCAAATACAAAGGAGAGACAAAGCTATGAAAAATGTTGAACAAAGAGCTAAATTTGATGATTATGAGATGTTAGATGATTATGATTTTTCGGATGGAATTCGTGGTAGATTTTATAAACCAACAAAAGTACCAACAACCATGAGATTAGATAATGATATACTTCTTTTTTTCAAAAAACAGGCAAGTGAAAAAAAGATAGCTTATCAGACACTTATCAACAATTTACTTCGTGAATATATGCAACATGGGATAAGAGAGGCGTATTAGATAATTAAATAACCTCTTCTCTCTATCTAAAGCTATTAAAGATATAATTTTTCCTAAATAAATATCAAAAGGAGATATAAAATGTCAAGTTCAAATCAAAGAGCCGAACTTCAAGCTCAAATATGGAAAATAGCCAATGATGTTAGAGGTTCTATTGATGGTTGGGATTTTAAACAGTATGTTTTGGGGACTCTTTTTTACCGTTTTATTAGTGAACATTTTACTCAATATATAGAGGGTGGAGATGATAGTGTAAATTATCCATCTTTATCTGATAGTGTTATTAGTGATGATATTAAAGATGATGCAATAAAAGTAAAGGGATATTTTATCTATCCGAGTGAGTTATTTTGTAATATTGCTAAAAGTGCAAATAGCAATGAGAGTCTAAATACAGATTTGGCTAAAATTTTCACTAATATTGAAAGTTCTGCAAATGGTTATAATAGTGAAGATGATATTAAAGGTCTATTTGCCGATTTTGACACTACAAGTAATCGTCTTGGTGGAACTGTAACAGAGAAAAACAAGAGATTATCGGCAGTAATAAAAGGAATTGAAAAGCTTAATTTTGGAGATTTTGAAGATAATCAAATAGACCTTTTTGGAGATGCTTATGAGTATCTTATCTCAAACTACGCTTCAAATGCTGGAAAGAGTGGAGGAGAGTTTTTTACTCCTCAATCGGTATCTAATCTTATTGCAAAATTAGCAATATTTGGGCAAAACTCAATCAATAAAATCTATGACCCTGCTTGTGGTTCAGGTTCATTACTACTTAGAGCAAAAAAAGAGTTTGATAGTCATATTATAGAAGATGGATTTTGGGGACAAGAGATAAACCACACCACCTATAATTTAGCAAGAATGAATATGTTTTTGCACAATATAAACTATGATAAGTTTCAAATAGCTTTAGGAGATACTCTAACAGAGCCTAAATTTAGAGATGATAAACCATTTGATGCCATAGTTTCAAATCCTCCATATTCAGTAAAATGGATTGGAAAAGATGACCCAACTTTAATAAATGATGATAGATTTGCACCTGCTGGGGTGTTACCTCCTAAATCAAAGGCTGATTTTGCTTTTGTGCTTCATAGTTTGGATTATCTATCAGCAAAGGGAAGAGCTGGGATTGTCTGTTTTCCTGGTATTTTCTATCGAGGTGGAACAGAACAGAAGATTAGAAAATATCTAGTAGATAATAATTATATTGAGACTATTATCTCACTTGCTCCAAATCTCTTTTTTGGAACTTCTATAGCTGTTAATATTTTGGTGCTTTCAAAACATAAAACAGATAATAAAATCCAATTTATAGATGCAAGTGGAGAAGAGTTTTTCAAAAAAGCTACTAACAATAATATTTTAGAAGATAAACATATCCAAAAAATTATAGATATTTTTGCTAAAAAAGAGGATATTGAGTATATATCTAAAATAGTTGATAGTAAAACCATAGAAGAAAATGATTATAATTTATCTGTTAGCTCTTATGTAGAGGCAAAAGATACCAAAGAATTGATTGATATAGTAGAGTTAAATAGAGAGTTAAAAGAGACAGTTAAAAAGATAGATAGGCTAAGAGATGATATAGATAAGATAGTAAATGAGATAGAGCTATGAATAAGATATTAAAAAAACTATTTGGGGATTTTAAGGTTGAGTGGAAGAAGATTTCAGAAATAGCTTTAGTAAGTGGAGCAGGAGTTGATAAAAAAATAATTAAAGGAGAAAAAAAAATTAAATTACTTAACTATATGGATGTATATAGAAATCCTTATTTAAATATTAATATTCCTAATATGGAAGTTACAGCAAAAGATATTAAAATTAAACAATGTAATATTTTAAAGGGTGATATTTTTATAACTCCAAGTTCAGAAGTGAAAAATGAAATCGGTTTTTCAGCTATGGCAATAGAAGATATGTTGGGAGTTGTATATAGTTATCATATTATGAGAATTAGATTAAATGAATATAATTTAATTCAATCAATGTTTATAAACTATTTATTTAGGTCTGACGCTTTGCAAAAACAAATAAATAAACAAGCAAAAGGATTAACAAGATTTGGATTAACTAAAACTCAATGGGAAAATATTTTAATCCCAATCCCCCCTCTAAAAGTTCAAAAAAAAATTGTTGAGATACTTGACAATTTCACAGAGCTTACAGCAGAGCTTACAGCAGAGCTGTCTTTGAGAAAAAAACAGTATGAGTTTTATCGTGATAAACTTTTAACTTTTAGTAATGATGAGGTAGAGTGGAAGAAGTTGGGGGAAGTTGGGGAGTTTGTTCGTGGAAATGGTTTACCTAAAAAAGATTTTACAGAAAATGGAGTTCCTGCAATTCACTATGGACAAATCTATACTTATTATGGATTATCTACAACAAAAACAATTTCTTTTGTCTCTTTTGAAACAGCAAAAAAACTTAAAAAAGTAAATAAAGGTGATGTTATTATCACTAATACAAGTGAAAATTTTGAAGATGTTGGCAAAGCATTGGTTTATTTAGGGGAAGAACAAGCAGTTACAGGAGGACATGCAACAATTTTTAAACCAAGTAATCAAATTTTAGAAAAATATTTTGCTTACTTTACTCAAACGAATACTTTTACTAAAGAAAAAAGAAAATATGCAAAAGGAACAAAAGTTATCGATGTTTCTGCAACTGATATGGCAAAAATAAAAATCCCAATCCCCCCAATAGAAAAACAAAAAGAGATAGTATCTATTTTAGATAAATTTGATACGCTAACCAACTCTATAAGTGAAGGATTGCCAAAAGAGATAGAACTAAGAGAGAAACAATATGAGTATTATAGAGATATATTATTGAGTTTTCCAAAGGAAAATAATGAATAGTATAGAGATATATCAAGCACCAAATGGAGCAATAGAGTTTAAAGGTGATTTGGAGCATGAAACTATTTGGGCAAATCAAAAACAGATAGCTCAACTTTTTGAAATAGATAGAACAGTTGTATCAAGACATATAAAAAATATATTTAAAGATAAAGAGTTAGATAAAGATATGGTATGTGCAAATTTTGCACATACCACTAAACATGGTGCAATTAAAGAGAAAACCCAAACAAGAGAAGTAGAGTTTTATAACTTAGATATAATTTTAGCCATAGGTTATAGAACAAACTCAACAAAAGCTATTAGCTTTAGAAAATGGGCAACTTCTATATTAAAACAATACTTACTAAATGGCTATGCTATAAATGAGAAAAAACTAGCTACTACTAAAACACTACTAAATAACCTCAAAAAAACTATAAATATGCTATCAACTAAAAA
This sequence comes from Campylobacteraceae bacterium, assembly GCA_027065385.1. Classification (GTDB taxonomy): domain Bacteria; phylum Campylobacterota; class Campylobacteria; order Campylobacterales; family Sulfurovaceae; genus UBA1140. The sequence goes on from JAMOOP010000019.1 coordinate 8,457, forward strand.
TATAGGATATGAAAAAGAGCTATTAAATCTACTTCAAAACTATACCAAAACTCTATCTCTACTTGAAAGTTATGATAAAGATAGTATTGATGATGTAAAAGGGTGTAAGAGTGACTATATTTTAACATATCAAGAGGGCAAAGAGGTTTTAGCTAGACTAAAAAATAATTTAATAGAAAAAAAGGAAGCCACAGAACTTTTTGCAAAAGAGAGAGCAGAGGGATTAAAAGGAATTATAGGCAATCTATATCAAACCTTTGGAGGAGTTGAGCTTTATCCAACTATTGAAGATAAAGCTTCACATCTGCTATACTTTATTATAAAAGACCACCCTTTTATTGATGGCAATAAACGAAGCGGCTCATTTTTATTTATATATTTTTTGGATAGATGTAACTATCTCTATAAAGAAAATGGAGAAAAAAAGATAAATGATAATGCTCTAACTGCTCTTACTCTTCTTGTAGCTAGTAGCAATCCAAAAGAGAAAGATTTATTAATAAAACTTATAAAACATCTTATATTTTAGGGGGAAAATATGAACCAAACTAAACCAATAGCCGAAACTGAAAACTATATAGTTTTAGATAAATATACAAAAATAGAACAACCTCAAACCTATCAAAGTGAAGCCGATTTAGAAAAAGAGCTTATAAAAGATTTGGTAGATTTAGGGTATGAGTATAATCCTAAGTTAAAAACACCAAAAAGTTTACTAGAAAATGTAAGAGTTCAGTTAGAAAACCTAAACAGCATTAAATTTAGCAATAGCGAATGGAGTCGTTTTGTAGAGGAGTATTTAGATAAGCCAAATGATAATATTATAGATAAAACCCGTAAAATTCATCATGATTATATATATGATTTTGTCTTTGATGATGGACATATCCAAAATATATATTTGGTAGATAAGAAAAATATCAATAGAAATAGACTTCAAGTTATCTCACAATTTGAACAAACAGGAAGCTATCTAAACCGTTATGATGTGACTATTTTAGTTAATGGTTTACCTTTGGTTCAGATTGAGTTAAAAAAAAGAGGGGTAGCTATTAGAGAGGCTTTTAATCAAATTCATAGATACTCAAAAGAGAGCTTTAACTCTCAAAATTCCCTTTTTAAATTTTTACAGATTTTTGTAATATCAAATGGAACTGATAGCCGTTATTTCGCAAATACGACCAAAAGAGATAAAAATAGCTTTGATTTTACTATGAATTGGGCAAGAAAAGATAATAACTCCATCAAAGACCTCAAAGATTTTACAGCCACATTTTTTCAAAAAAGAACTATCTTAGAGGTGCTTTTTAAATATAGTGTGTTTGATGTAACCAATACTCTACTTATTATGAGACCATATCAGATAGCAGGAACAGAGAGAATATTATGGAAGATAAGAAGCTCTTATGAGGCTAAAAAGTGGAGTAGTGTCGAGAGTGGGGGCTATATTTGGCACACAACAGGAAGTGGAAAGACTCTAACTAGCTTTAAAACAGCTCAACTTGCTACAGAGTTGGAGTTTATAGATAAGGTATTTTTTGTAGTGGATAGAAAAGATTTAGATTATCAGACCATGAAAGAGTATCAGAAATTTTCCCCTGATAGTGTAAATGGAAGCCAAAGCACAGCAGGACTTAAAAGAAATATTCAAAAAAATGATAATAAAATTATAGTTACCACTATTCAAAAACTAAATAATCTAATAAAGAGTGAAAAGAGTTTAGATATTTATCAAAAACAGGTAGTATTTATATTTGATGAGGCTCATAGAAGTCAGTTTGGAGAGGCTCAAAAAAATATTAGAAAGAAATTTAAAAAATATTATCAGTTTGGCTTTACAGGTACTCCAATTTTCACAGAAAATGCACTTGGAGCAGAGACAACAGCTAGTGTCTTTGGGATAGAACTTCACTCTTATGTAATAACTGATGCAATTAGAGATGAAAAAGTTTTAAAATTTAAAGTAGATTATAATAGCGTCAAAGCTAAATTTAAAGAGTTTGAAACCCAGAGTGATGATAATAAACTAAACGCTTTAGAGACTAAAGAAGCACTACTACACCCAAATAGAATAGAGGAGATTTCAAAATATATATTAGAGAATTTCAGGCGAAAAACCCACCGTTTAACTGTAGGTAGTAAAGGCTTTAATGCAATGTTTGCAGTTAGTAGTGTTCAATCTGCTATGGCTTACTATAAAAGTTTAAATGAGTTACAAAAAGGAAGCCAAAAACCACTTAAGATTGCTACAATATTCTCATTTGCACCCAATGAAGCACAAGATGCTATTGGAGAGATAGAAGATGAGAGTTTTGAGCCAAATAGCATGAATAGTACAGCTAAGGAGTTTTTGGCAGGAGCGATTGATGATTATAATAAAATGTTTGGGAGTAACTACTCTGTTGATAGTAAATCATTTCAAAACTATTATCGTGACTTAGCTAAAAGAGTAAAAAATAGAGAGGTTGATTTACTTATTGTTGTTGGAATGTTTCTAACAGGATTTGATGCTCCAACACTTAACACTCTATTTGTAGATAAAAATTTAAGGTATCATGGACTAATACAAGCCTATTCAAGAACAAATAGAATTTATGATACCACAAAAGCATTTGGAAATATTGTAACTTTTAGAGATTTAGAGAGAGCTACTATTGATGCGATAACACTCTTTGGAGACTCTAATACAAGAAATATAATATTGGAAAAAAGCTTTAAAGAGTATATGCAAGGATTTGGAGATACCAAGGGATATATAGAGATAGTCAAAGAGCTAAAAGAAAAATTTGCAAATCCTACTGAAATTATTTTAGAAAAGGATAAAAAAGAGTTTGTAAAACTTTTTGGAGACTATTTGAGAGTTGAAAATATCTTACAAAACTATGATGAGTTTAAAGATATAGATATTTTATCAGATAGATTAGTCCAAGATTATCGCTCAACCTATAATGATATTCGTGAGGAAGTTCGTCGCAAAATAGAGAATGAAAAGAAAGAGAAATCAGATATTGATTGGAATGATATTGTTTTTGAAGTTGATTTACTAAAATCTCAAGAGATTAATTTAGATTATATTCTTGAATTGATTTTTGAAGATAACAAAAAAACAAAAAATAAAGAAGATGTAATTAAAAATATCTGTAGTCTTATTCGTTCAAGCATTGGACACCGAGCCAAAGAGAGTCTGATAGTCGATTTTATCAATAGTGTTGATTTAGATGAGTTTGAGGAGAAAGCTAGTATTATAGAAAGTTTCTATAGATTTGCCCAAACAAAACAGAAAGAAGAGGTAAAAAGATTAATTGAGGAAGAAAATCTAAAAGAGGAGGAGGCAAAAAGATACATATCCATATCTTTAAAACGAGAATACGCTAGTGAAAATGGAACAGGGCTTAACTCTATTTTACCTAAAATGAGTCCTCTAAATCCCCAATATTTGACAAAAAAACAGAGCGTATTTCAAAAAATTGCTTCATTTGTAGAGAAGTTTAAAGGGGTTGGAGGTGAAATTTAAATGAAAGAGATAAATGGAACTACTAGAATACTTCTACAATAGAGACAATAGTATAGTAAACTACTATCAACGCAAATTTTCCATAACTAAAGCAGAAAAAACTTTAATATATGGCTCTCCTGCATCAGGAAAGAGCTTTTTGGTTTTTGATTATCTTATGCATTTTGAGTCTGAAGATATTTTATATATAGACTTTAAAGACCCAAAGTTTCAGTTTAGGGATATTATGGAGGAGGATATAGAGGGGTTTGTGGAGTCTAATGGTATAGATATTTTAGTACTTGACCACTACAAGCATGAATATTTTGAGAAACTGCCTATTGTTAGGGAGCTTATTATTCTCTCTAACTACTTTTATGATTATGGAGATGGGTTTAATTATCTTGAAGTTCCGCTACTTGATTATGAAGAGTTTTTTGCTTTTCAAAAACATAACTCTGAAAAACAGATTTTTAATCTCTTTTTAAAACAGGGAACTCTTCCACAATTAGCTACTCAATCTATACCAAAAGAGCAACTATTTCAAATTTTTATAAAAAGTCATTTTAATAATTCCGAGCAGAAATTATTAAATATTTTAGCACATTTTAATGGTTCTATAGTTACCACTTTTCAACTCTATAGTTATGCTAAAGAGAGATATAAAATATCTAAAGATTTAATATATAGACAGATAAAAGATTTAATTGCTAGAGGTGTAATTTTATTTATTCAAGATGCTATAAATCCAAGTAGCAAAAAGCTACTATTTTTTGATTTTGCTTTAGCTAAATATTTAACACTTACTCAAAAGTTTCCAAAACAGTTTGATAGTATGGTAGCACTCTCTTTAGTTAAACACCGTATTAGTTTTAAATCTTTTGGAGTAAGAGGATATATTACAGATAAAAATATATTAATTACCCCTGCACCATTTGAGAGTGAAGATAGTTTTTGGAAAAAAGCACATAGTAAATTTTCTATATATAAAAAAAGTGGTGTTAAACGAGTAAATATTGTAACAGTAGCTACTAATTATGAGTTTTCTATAGAAGATATAATTTTTGAGGCAATGCCTTTTTATGAATGGGTGGTAATAAATGATGGATTTTAAACATGGTGGAGATATTTGGCAGTTTGCTAAAGATAATGGCTTTAATATAGATGAGGTGGTTGATTTATCTTCTAATATAAATTTTATTAAACCAAAAATTAATATAGATTTTAATAAATTAAATATATCTTCTTATCCAAACTATAATATATTAAAAGAGGTAATAGCTAAAAACTACTCTATAGATATTAATCAGTTTGAGTTATTTAATGGTGCTACCTCTGCTATATACTCTCTATTTAGAGAGCTTAATTTAAATAGTGTAACTCTATATGTTCCAATATATTTAGAGTACAAAAGGTGTGCTATTTTAAATGGGTATAGGATTAACTATATAGATAGATTTAAAAATATAAATCAAGATATAGAGAAAAACTCATTAGTTGTATTTGTAAATCCATCTACTCCTGATGGAGAGTTTTATAATATTAAACCTCTTTTAAAACTATGGATAGAAAAGGAGGCTACAATTTTAATTGATGAGTCTTTTTTAGAATTTACACCCTTTAAATCGGCTATTAAATATATAAGAGAGTATAAAAAATTATATATTTTAAAATCAATGACAAAATTTTATAGTTCAGCAGGTATTAGAGTTGGAATTATTATATCAAACCAAAATAATATTAAAAGATTAAAAGAGAAAGAACCTATTTGGAAAATTTCAGAATTTGATAGTAAATATATAGAATTAGCCCTAAAAGATAGTAGTTTTAGAGATAGGACAATAGGTGAAAATAATAAAAATAGAGATAGAGTTATAGAGATTTTAAAAAGAGTAAAATATATAGATAAAATCTATAAATCAGATGTCAATTTTATTTTAATAAAGTTAAAAGATATAAACTCAAAAGAGTTTCAACAGATATTAACTCCATATAAGATATTGGTTAGAAATTGCTCTAATTTTGATTTTTTAGATAGTAGTTTTATAAGAATTGCCATTAAAGATAGTAAATCAATAGATATATTAGAGGAGGCTTTATGTATGAATTTTATTTAGGAGTTAAGTTTTCTCTTTCATACTTTTCAAATTTTCCAATATCTTTTAAAAAGAGTGATAACCTATCTACAAAAAGAGTTTTAGGTTCAATGCTCTCTTTCTTGCCATTTGTTGGTTTAATTTTAGGTGTAGCTATAGTTTTAATTTTTTTAATTTTATCAAAATTAGGTTGGTATGGAGCTACTATATCGGCTGTTATTTATATGATGCTTTATGGATTTATACACACAGAGGCTATTATGGATACAGTTGATGCTATATATGCTAAACATAGTGGAAAAGATGCCTATAAGATAATAAAAGAGTCAACAGTTGGTGCTATGGGTGTTTTATATGCTGTTGGGTTTATAATAATAAAGTTGGCAGGAATAGTTTATCTATTTAACCATAATCTATTAAAAGAGTTTATAGCCATTTTATTAATTAGCCGACTCTCTCTACTTATTCTAATAGATACGCTAGATTTTAAATCACTATTTGTAACCAAATTAAAAGAGTCTTTAGATTGGAAATATCTAATTTTTTCATTTTTATTAACTTTGCTTATTGGCTCTATTTTAACACCATATTTTATAATTATAATGCTTTTTGGAGTAGTAGTATCTTTTATAATCTCTATCTATATCGGTAAGAGACTTGGTTTTATAAATGGAGATGTTTTAGGTACAACTTTGGAACTGGTTGAGATTTTACTATTTTTAGTTGTGGCTCTATTAATATAGAGCCATATCAACACTCTCATCTTCTATTACGGAGTTTTCTATCATCTTATCATATCCGTAAATATCTTTTCTAAAGAAAGTTCGTCCATCTTTATTAAATACTGTAAAGTATGCAGTTTGTACTACTAACGGTTTTGTAAATCTAAATATCTTATTTTTTAAGTTATTTCTATATTTATCAATAACCTTTAAATCATTTTTTCTTAATCTAGGCTTTAACATCTCTAAGAGTTCAAATGGTTTAGAGATACGCATACAACCTGAACTATATACTCTATATCTTCTAGCAAAAAGAGACTTATTATCTGTATCATGAAGATATACAGAGTATTTATTTGGAAACATAAATTTAATTCTTCCCAACGCATTATCATCACCTGGGAATTGAACAAATCTATATGGAATATGACCTTTTTTCTTATCTTGATATGGAAGTAATTTTTCTATATCTAAATGTTTAATCTCTTTACTATTTTTTCCCCACCCTTTAAAGACATGAATATTATGTTTTTCCATATAATCTGGCTGTTTAATTAAAGTGGGAATTAAATCTTTTCTAACTAAATTTTCAGGAATATTCCAATTTGGATTTAACTCTAAATATGTCATTTTTGATTGAAAAATAGGTGTTGGTCTCTCATCTCTACCTATAACAGCACTCATATGTAAAATAGAACGATTATCTTTGTAGTAGTCCATTGTAAAATTTGGAATATTAACTAATATATACTCTTCTGGAAACTCATTTGGAAAGACTTTTAATTTATCTAAATTGGTAATAATACTTCTTACTAACATATCTATAGGTTTATTCATATAATATATTGTAACTTTATCTATAACTCCATTTCGTTCTAAATTAAATCTCTCTTTGTAGCTAGATATAGCATATTTTAGTTTATTATCAAACATATTACTAAAATCACCATTTTTAGGATAATCTCCAGATATAGCTAGTCTCTTTTTTATTTGGACTACCTTATTATCAACATCACCATATTTTAAACCTTTAAAATTTTTAGTATAAGGTATTTTAGGAGGGGTTGGCATACTTCTATATATCTGTAGTGACTCAATTAATCTTGCATATCTATCTTTTAGTGGAATTAGAGAATTTAAAAATCCATCAATATCCTCTTTTATTAATCCATTAAAAAGCTCTTTTACAGATGGTGGATTTTTTTTAACCATTTCCCAATTTGCTTTTATATCTTTTGTCTTTTTTAGCTCTGCTAGTTTTAAAGATACACTATCCCAATTTACATCACTTTTTACAATAAATTTAGCTAATGCCATATAACTTTTTGTAAGTGCAATATCTAATATTGCCAAATCATTGGCATTTTCATTTACATTCATATTATCTTGTAGTAGATATGAGTATTGTCCTATGGTATTTTGATAAAAGTTTTTATCTTTATAGTTATAATAAGGATTTTGAAGAGAATTCATTAATGTATGAAAATTTTTAGCATGTCCTATCCAAAGAGGGTGGTTAGCGTTCATTTTATAGATAGATTTTACTCTATCTGTTTCATTTTGTAACTTTAAAGATAGTTCTGTATCTAACAGTGTAGCAAAGATAGAAGAGTATAGTATGGTTAATAAAAGTATAATTCGCAAAGCAATCCCCATTTTAATTTTTAAAATATGTTTAAAAACTCAAACAAGTTAAATTTTTAGAGATATTTTAAAATAAAGTTTAGAGAGAGTCAAGCTATTTTTATAGCTTGACAGATATTTAAAGTAAATATTAGAAGTGATATTTTACACCAAGGTTTGCACCCCAAGTTGAGTTTGAACCACCATAATCTCTTAAATAGTTAACTACATCTGTAAATACTGAGATATTTTGAGTTACACCATAATCAAGTCCTGCACCAAATGAGAAACCAGAGTTATCACCATCAAATGGATTATCATTAGGATTTGTACTTGTAGCAGGGTCTGACATATTAATAAATGAGTATCCAAGTAATCCATAAATATTAAGATTATCTAGTACAGGGTATTGTGGTTTAAGATAGATACCATACTCCGCTAAATTATCTTGACCAGCATTCTCTTCAGAAACAGATAACGCAGCTCTAAGTTCAGCACCTAGATACTTCATAAAGTTATAACCAATTACACCTGTAACACCTAGTTGTTGGTCTTGATGAGCTTCATCTCCAAAAAGATTTACTCTATCATCTGAACGAACAGCCATTTCTGATATTGCTAAACCAACATAAGGTCCAACTCCTGCTTCTTTTTTCTGAACAACAGGTGTTGGCTTAGGTGTTGGAGCTACTGTTGGTACTGGTGTTGGTACTACTTTTGGAGTCATGGTTGGCATTGGTGTTGGCTCTGGCTCTACAGCTTGAACCTCTGCATTAACATAGTCCTCATTTTCAAATGTGGTAACACCACCAATATCTCCACCTGCATAACTTATACTACTTAACGCTGCAATAGCAATAATAGAATTTCTTAATTTCATAACTTAATCTCCTTGTATTTTTAAATTTACACAAGTATAACATATTTTATTTATAAAAATATAATAAACTCTTCAAAATGTTATTATTAGTATTAAAAAACTTATTAATTATGTTAATTTTAGTTATTTATTATTATCGATATACTCTTTAAAAAGATATTGATGTTCATTTGGTAAATTTTCAAATAGTCTATTAGCCAATTTTCTAATTTCCCATAATGCACTTTTATTACTTCTTAATTTAATAAAATTTTGTAAACTTCTTGTATTAATTGTCCAAGTTAGCTCCGTTTTGTAACTCTCTGGCAGACAAAATTTAGCAATATCATTAGAAATCCCCTCTTTTAATATAGCTTGAAGATTGTTTAAAGCTTTAATTGATGCCGTATCAACCATACTATTACCTGTTAAAACTAGAAACTCTTTAGCTTTTTCAAAATCATTTTCTATAAAAGGCTCTCTTGCTTTTAACTCTTTTAGAGTATATCTTGTACTTTTTACACTTAAAGACGCTATTCTATGACGACTTAATTCTTGGAGCAATGCTCTTGAAACCCCTTTTATATAAAATGTATATACTAAATGCTCCTTATATTTTTTTATATCTAAATCAGCATAATTCAATAACTCAACTCGCATTAATTTTTCCTTTTTTATATTTACTTAAATAAATTTTTGATGTATGTATAGATAAATTGAATTCATTAGACATCTTTTTAATAATATTTTTACCGTTCAATAAAACTTACTCAAACATATCTATAGCTAAGTTTTTACAACTTAAGCTACAGATTGTGCTTGATGTTTATTTCCTGCTTCAATGCTACTAGTTAAATTTAGAAGTCCAGCCTCTAAATTCATTGCCTTTAGTTCCACAGGCGTTACTTCGGGGTGAACTCTCCCTAGTTGATTATGTAAATTGATAGATGCATTTAAATCTCTATCAATCTCTAATTTACACTCATCACAATAGTATGTTCTATCTGATAGTGTTAAATCTTCTTTTTTACTTCCACAGTTACAACAAATTTTAGAAGAAGCAAACCATTTATCATTAATAAAAAGCTTATCCCCTTTCTGTTCCGACTTGTATTCTAGTTGTCTTTTTAGCTCATAAAAGCCTAAATCTTGGATACTCCTAGCCAATTTATGGTTACTCATCATACCTTTTACATTTAAATTTTCAATAGAGATAAATTTAAAATTATCTGTAAGATATGTAGTTAATTTGTGGAGTCTATCTCGTCTAATATCGGATATTTTTTTATGAAGCTTTGTAAGTTTAAGTTTGAATTTTTTGTAATTGTTCGATTGTGGGGTTGTATCTCCTTTTTTTCTGCTATGCTGTTTTCTTGAAAGTTGTCTATTTAATTTTTTTAGTTTTCTAAGCAGTTTTTTTAGAGGTCTCGGACTCTCAATATAAGTACCATTACTTAAAACTGCCAATTTCTTTATTCCTAAGTCTATTCCAACACTTGCTTGGTTTTTACAAGGTAAATAGCTCATAGATGGTTTAATTGCAAATGAAATAAACCATTTATCAGCTATTCTACTAACTGTAGCATTTGATATTTTTCCCTGAAGTCTAATATTCTCTCTCAACTTTACCCAACCTAAATTTGGGATTTTTACCTTTTGTCTCTCTACCTTTATTTGGTCTCCACCTATATAAAAACTGTCTCTACTTTTGCCTTTCTTTTTTAGTTTTGGTTTTCCACTAATTTTATCAAAAAATCTTTTATATGCTTGTTGAAGTTGAATAAATGGTTGCTGAACTGCATATTTTGTTACATCATATACAAATGGAAATTTCTCTTTTTTAA
>JAMOOP010000020.1 GCA_027065385.1 Campylobacteraceae bacterium
CTTTATGAAGATGATGAATGTCTTAAAGATTTATGATGTTGATTCTCTTTTTGCCTTTAAAGAGCAGATTGGGGATATGATGGGATTGGATATTTAAGTTGTGTAGAAAGGTATGGTATAAAACTGTGTATTTGTGACCTGACACCTTATGCTTGACCTGACACCTTATGCTTCTTTCCATTATTAAATTATTTTTAGATATAATCTCAAAAGTTTTTAAAAAGGGTAAATATGCGTATATTAACAGGAATTCAAGCTTCGGGGAAACTTCATATTGGTAACTATTTTGGGGCAATGAAACCAATGATTGAGCTTCAAGAGAGTGGGGAACTTTTTACATTTATAGCTAACTATCACTCTTTAACTACATCTAAAGATGCTAAACTTCTTAAAAGTTTGACTCTTGATGCTGTTATTGACTATTTATCACTTGGAATTGACCCAGAAAAAACAACTTTTTGGGTTCAGAGTGATGTTCCTCAAGTGTTAGAATTATATTGGATATTATCTAAATTTACGCCAATGGGACTACTTGAAAGAGCGCATAGTTATAAAGATAAGGTAGCAAAAGGTATTCCTGCAAATCATGCTCTATTTTCATATCCTGTTTTAATGTCTGCTGATATTTTATTAATAGATACAAATAAAGTTCCAGTTGGAAAAGACCAAATTCAACATGTAGAGATTACTAGAGATATAGCCACTAAATTTAATAATGAGTATGGAGAGATTTTTACTCTACCTGAATATATGGTAAATGACGAGGTATCAACTATTACGGGAATTGATGGGCAGAAAATGAGTAAGAGTTATGATAATGCTATAGATATTTTTATGGAGACAGAAAAGAAGTTACAAAAAAGATGTAATAAAATTATAAGTTCATCAACTCCAATGGGAGAGCCTTTAGAGTATGAGGGGTGTAATATCTATAATTTAGCATCACTATTTTTAGATGATAATAGAAAAAAAGAGTTACAGCAGAGATATAAATCAGGAACAGAGGGTTATGGTCACTTTAAAAAGTATCTAAAAGAACTAATATGGAGTGAATTTGAAGAGGCTAGAGAAAAAAGAGCCTATTATCATAAACATCTTGATGAAGTTAGAGATATCTTAAATGAAGGAGCATTAAAAATGCGTAAAATAGCCAATAAAAAAATGGCTATAGTTTGTGATGCTGTTGGAATATTATAGAAATAATAATATCTTTTTAGCTAAAATCTAGTTATGAAAAGATATTTAATAATTATAATACTATTTACGCTTTTTATAAATGCTAAAACATTTAATGAGATTGAGTTTAAAGGTGATATTGACCTTATAACAGGAGAGTTTAATAGAGATACTCTTTTAAAAATATGTCATATAGAGTATCCACCTATTTATAAAATTTGGAAAAAAGACCCAACCTTTAATACTAAAGATATACCTGAATTTATTGATAGAATTGTAGCTTATGGAAAAAGTCTAGGTTACTATCATATAAAAGTAAATCAGAAAACTAAGAAGCATAAAATTATCTTATATATAAGAAAAAATGAGCCTATAAAGATAAAATCTATTAATATTACCAAAGGTTTTGAACGATTTTCTCTTTTAAAAATAGGTAAACGATTTAAAACAAAAGATTTTACACAAACTAAAAAAAATATAATTCGCTATCTTCAAGAAAATGGTTATCCTACATATAAACTAAATGCTAAAGCACTTGTTGACCTTACACTTTATCAAGTCTCTATTGAAATTAATGTAGATAGAGGAGAAAAAAGATATTTTGGAGCATTAGATATAAATAATAGCTCAAAAATAGATAATGAACTTATAAAAGAGCAGATAAAATATAAAGAAAATAAGTTATATAATGTACTAAAACTAGAAGAGAGTTATGATAATATTTATAAATTGGGTGTATTTGATAAAATTATAATGAAACCAAATTTTAATAGTGGCAATAAAACAGTACCAATTAATTTAGAACTCTCCGAAGGAGATACAAAAGAGTTTTCCACAAGATTAGGTTACGATACTTATGAGGGTTTTAGAGGTGGAGCTGAATATATAGACCATGATTTTTTTGGAAATTTAAGAGAATTTAGATTAGGTGGAAAATTGACTCAAAAAGGTTATAAAGCCCATACAGATATATATGACCCAAAACTTATTAGTCCATTTTTAGGAAAGTTTACATTTAGAAATGAATTAAGTTATCAAAACTGGAGATATGATGGCTATAATGAGGGGTTAATGGTTGAAAAGGTAACTTTTGGTAAAAGACTTTTACATCTAAATCACTTTTTTGGTTTTCAGGTAGAGAATAATAAGATTAAATCAGATAATGGGGCACTGCTTAGTGGAAGTTATCTTATTAACTCTCTATTTTACAAATTAGTAGTAGATAAAAGAGACTCTCCAATGGACGCAAAAAATGGCTATTATATATCTATTTATACGGAAAAAGCGATGAAAGCTTTAGCTTCAGAGATGGATTATTTAAAAGTATTAACTGAGGGTAGATATATAAAAGAGTATAAAAATATGGTTTTAGCCTTTAAAGTTAGATTTGGGTGGCTAAGTCAAGATACACCAATTTTTAAACACTTCTTTGCAGGTGGAGCTATGAGTAACCGTGGATATGAATATAGAGATTTAGGACCTCATTATGATGGTGACCCTATTGGTGGAGTTGGACTTATAGATACATCTTTTGAAGCAAGACACTATCTAACTACAAATTTTGCCGTAGTTGGATTTATGGACGCATCAACTATATCAGAAGAGGTAGATAGATTTAACTCCCATTGGTTTAGAAGTTATGGTTTTGGTCTTCGTTATCTATCTATTATTGGACCTCTTAGATTTGATATAGGTTTTGAAGATAAATATGAGTTTGCTATTCATCTTGGTATTGGACAGGTGTTTTAATAGTATCTTTTCAATGGAAAATCATAGAAACCATAAAAATATCAAAAATGGTTTTTAATCTATGATACAATAATCTTCCATCTACTTTGGTTTCACCTCACTAGCTATTATTAAACCAATAAAATAACTTTCCTTTATAGGAATTGGCAGTTAAGGTATATTTAATTAAAACAAATAAATAATAACTAATATGTTATAATACTATACAAAAGGAGTATATTGTGAAAAAAGTAATTACCTATGGTACTTATGATATGTTACATATTGGACATATTAATCTTTTACAAAGAGCTAAAGCTTTAGGAGACTACCTTATTGTAGGGGTTACTTCGGAAGATTATGACCGTTCAAGAGGTAAGTTAAATGTATCTCAAAATACCAAAAAAAGAATTAATGCTATTAAAAAACTAGACTTTGTAGATAAAGTTATAGTTGAAACTCATAAAAATCAAAAAGCAGAAGATATGCAAAAGTATAATATAGATATTTTTGCAATAGGTGATGATTGGGTGGGAGCATTTGATTATTTAAATAAATATACAAAAGTGGTTTATCTTCCACGAACAGAAGGAATATCAAGTACTCTTTTAAGAGCTAAAAATTTTACAACTGTAAAATTGGGTATTGTAGGAGTTGGTAAAGATAGTAAAAGATTTTTAAAAGAGGCTAAATTTGTATCTAATATAAAACCTTGTAGTCTTTTTGATAAAAATTTAAAAAAAGTTGAAAAGTTTATTAAAAAAACAGATATTGAGTATGGATATAATAACTATAAAAAGTTTTTAACCTCTCCTATAGATGCTATATATATCTCTTCCCCCTTTGAAGACCACTATAAACAGATTAAAATGGCACTTAAGGCTAAAAAGCATGTTTTATGTGAAAATCCATTGGTTGTCGGAGAAAAAGAGTTAAAAGAGCTTTTTAAATTAGCTAAATCAAAAAAAAGAGTTCTTTTAATTTCTCTAAAAACAGCATTTGCTCCAGCTTTTAATCAACTTTTAAAAGAGTTAAAAAATGGTATGTTGGGAGATATTAAAGAGGTTAGAGCATCTTTTACTAAACTATATAAAGAGCATGGGTATCCTAAAAAATTTTATAAACAGGGTGCTACTAATATACTTTTAAACTATCCCTCACTTCTTATTCAAAAAGTTTTAAAAGAGAGTAATACTATATCTTTTTTTGACCAAAAAGAGAATGGTTATGATATTAGTAATAGAGTAATAACTACGCATAGAGATGGTAAAATTGGTATTGCTACAGTTGGAATTGGTATAAAACTAGAGGGTGATGCAATTATTGCAGGAACTAAAGGATATGTATATATTCCTGCTCCATGGTGGCTAACTAGAGAGTTTTATTTTAGATTTGAAGATGAGCATAAATCTTACTCTTTTAAATATGAGTTTGAAGGAGATGGACTTAGATATATGATTTCAGAATTTAGTTCGATAGTTCAAAGAGGAGAGATTAAATCTAAACGGTTGACTAAAAAAGATATGATAGAGATGAATAAAATTATAGTAGCATATAATAAAAGATGTTTATGATAAAATAAATTATTAATATTAGGAAAAGAGTGTAATGAGTATTAAAAATAGAGTAAAAAAAAATATTAAGAGTTTTCTTGCAAAACACCCAAAATATGAAGAGAAAGTTTATGAAATATTTGATGTAAGAAGTAAAGATATAGCTAAAGCAGAAGTTGTTATTTACTTTTTTGGTGGAATGGGTCAAACCTATCAGATTAAGCAGTGGATAGATACATTTAAAGAGCTTGATAAAAAACATAAAATTGTAGTAGTAACAAGAAGTAGAGAGGTTCAAAACTACTTTAAGAGTATATTACCTTTCCCTGTTGCATATAGAAATACAGTGCAACAGCTCCATAGCTTATATAATAAACATAACTTTAAAGTAATAATATATATAAATAATGGTGTAAAAAATTTCCAATCACTTTTAAATGAGAATGTACTACATATTCATATAAATCATGGTGAAAGTGATAAATCATCAGACCACTCAAATCAGGTTAAAGGGTATGATTATATATTTGTTCATGCTCCAAATGGATATAATAATTATATGAAATATCTAATTAATCTTGACCCTAAAAAGTTAATACAGACTGGTCGTCCACAATTAGATTTTATAAAACCTATAAAGCTAGATACAAAAAAGAGACCTGTAGTTATATATACAACAACTTATGAAGCAACACACCGTTCTATGAGATATACATCTGTTGATATTTATGGTGAAAAAATAGTAAATCAGATAATTGATAGTAATAAATACTTTTTTATCTATAAACCTCACCCAAATTTAGGTGGAAATGACCCAAAAGTTAAAGAAATTCACCATAGGCTTATTAAAAAGGTAGAAGAGTCATCTTATGCTGTAATGCTTGATAAAGATGATGTTAATAATATCTATCCATTGGTTGATTTTGGAATATTTGATATGTCTTCTACTATGACAGATTTTTTAAATGTAAATAAGCCGTTTTTACTAGCAGATGTATTTAATCCAGAGGTTCACAATGTATCAGACTATAATATCTTAAAAGGGTGCAATAGAATAACTCATGATAATATAGATAATCTTTTAGATTTAATAGAAGATGAGATAAAAAATGACCCAATGAAGAAAAAGAGAGAAGAGGTTAAAAAGTTATATTTAGGAGAGTATAAAGAGGGAGAGAGTATTAAAAAGTTTATATCATCAGTTACTGATATTATTAATAAACGAGATAAGATGATAGCAAAAAAAATAGACCCTTTTACAAATGAGTTAAAAATTAGAGAGATTAATACAAACCATAGTAGAGTAGAGAATGGTCATGAGAATATTGCAATCTACTTTTTTGGGGATTTATCTAGTATATATCAAATAGAGCAGTTTAGAGAGGTTTTTGAAACAATTAATAGTAAAGAGAAGATTAGATTTGTCGTTAGAAATCTAAAGGTGTATAGATACCTAAAGGCTGAAACCAATTTTAATGTGGCATACTGTTATACTATTGATGATGTTTTAACATATTATGAAGATAATGATTTTAAGATTATTTTATATATAAATGATGGATATAAAAACTTTCAATCTCTTATATATCATAGAGCATTACATATATATTTAGATTTTGGAGATAATGATAACTATATAGAACACTCTAGCCAATCTAAAGGTTATGATTATGTTTTCTTTAAAGATAAAGAGATATATAAAGAGTATGAACAAAATATTATTGGTATGAATAAAGAGAATTATCAAGCTATAGGTGATATTTTAAATAGAGAAGATAATACTCCTAAAGAGATATTAATAGAGAAGTTATTTGAAGCTATAAAAAAGAGAGATAATTTATTATCTAAAAAAAATATGTTAAATACAATACACTAAAAGGAAATAGATTTGGGAAAAAGTACAAATAGAATTTATAAAGGTGTTGATTTAAATAAAGGTGCTATATTAGAAGAGCCTGTAACAATTTATGCCAATGCTGATATAAGAAACAAGGTTAAAATCGGTGCTTTTACCTATATTAATAATGGAACAACTATATTTTATAATACTAAAGTTGGAAGATTTTGTTCTATTGGTAAAAAGTGTGAAATTGGAACAGTTGACCACCCAATTAGTTGGCTTAGTAGCTCTTCAATTCAATATAATATAGCTGAACATTTCGATTATAAACCATATTGTAAAGATTTTCCACAAGTTCACTATGAGCAGATAGAGGGTTGCACCATTGGAAATGATGTTTGGATTGGTTCATTAGTTGTAATTAAAAGTGGTGTAACTATTAGTGATGGAGCTGTAATTGGGGCTAATTCAATAGTTGTAAAAGATGTTCCTCCCTTTGCTATAGTTGGTGGAGTTCCTGCTAAACTTATTAGATACCGTTTTAATAAAGAGACTATAGAAAAATTATTAGATATTAAGTGGTGGAATAGAGATTTAGAAGATTTAGCAGGAATTGAGTTTAATAATATAAATAGAGCCATTGAACAGTTAGGTGGAGTTAAAAAAAAAGATAAACTAGAAGCCATAAGAAAGCGTATTCCAAAATCTATTAAAAAACCAATTAAAAAGATACTAAAAAAGTTTAAATGAAAAGAGTTATAACCTATGGAACTTATGATATTTTTCATATAGGTCATCTAAAGCTACTTCAAAGAGCAAAAGCTTTAGGAGATGAATTAATAGTAGCTATTTCTACTGATGAGTTTAATTTAAAAAAGGGTAAAAGAGTTATGATACCCTATTCTCAAAGGGTAGAGATAGTTAAAAATATTAAATGTGTAGATAGAGTAATAGCAGAAGAGAGTTGGGAGCAGAAAATTAGTGATATAAAAAGATACAATATAGATATATTTGCTATTGGAGATGATTGGGAAGGGAAGTTTGACTTTTTAAGAGACTATTGCCAAGTTATCTATCTTCCTAGAACTCAAAATATATCTACTACTAAACTTAAAAACTCACTAAATAGTGCTTTTGAGATTATAGAGGCACTAAAAAAGGATTTAGAATAATGATAAAAAGGGTTCTTCGTTCACGCAGACTAAAAGCTATGGTTATAGGTTTTTTAGACCTATTTTTTAGGAAGGACCAAAATAAAATTCTATTTGTAGTTAAAGATAGAACCTTTTTTTCGGGAAATTTAAGAGTTGTTTTAGAAAAATATATAAAAGAGAAAAATGGAAAGATATTTGTTTATAAAGACGGAAAATGTCCAAAAGATATAAAAGATGAGCTAATATCTATGGGTGTTACTGTAATGGACGGATTAACTCTATATTCTGCTTTTCATATATTGACTTCAGGTATTTTTATACTATCACACAATCCAAGAGATGCCCATATTTATAGAAAATTTAAAAGTAGAAAAATTGTAAATCTATGGCATGGAGTAGCAATTAAACGGATAGAAAATCTTATGCCAAATATTGCTCCATTAAAACAAAAACAACTAAAAAATAATGCCAAACTATATGATATGGTAATAGCAAGTAGTAAAGAGGATAAAAAAACTAATACTAAAGCATTTGGAGTAGATAATAGTAAAGTCAAAATTACAGGACTTCCAAGATATGCTCTATTACAAAAAGATTACCCTTTAGGAGAACTTCTAAAAAAAGAGTTAGCAAAAATAGAAGAGATAAAAAATGGAAGAAAATTAGTTCTTTTTGCTCCAACTTTTAGAGAGGCAAATAGTTCAGCAATTAGTCAAATAAAGAGTAGTGAGTGGAAAATTTTAGAAGAATTTATAGCTAAAAATAACTTATTATTTGGTATTCGTCCACACCCTTATGATATTAAAGATTTGCCAAAATTTATACAAAATAGTCCACACTTTGCTCTTTTTCTAAGTTCAAAGTTTACAGAGCCTAATATTATGCTAAGGGCTACAGATATTTTAATAGTTGATTTTACAAGTATATGGATAGATTACTTATTATTAAAAAGACCAATTATAGGATTTGCAAAAGATTATAAACACTATTTAGAAGAGGAGAGAGGATTTGTTTACGACTTTAATACTATCTTTCCTAGTAGATTTATAGCTAATATTAATGATTTAATAGATGAGATAGAAAAAGTTTTGGATATAGAAGAAATTGAATATAAAAATACAACTAAAATTCTACATGATTATAATTTAAATTATAACTTTGCTCAAGATATTTATAATCAGATTGAGCAAATAAAATTTTAATATTAGCACCTTTATTAAGGTATAATATAAACAGGTGTTCCTTTAGTAGTTTGAGCCCAAACCTCTTCCATATCATCATTACTTAAAGCTATACACCCCTCTGTCCAATCTAAAAGCATAGGTAACCAATCCCCAATAGGTGAGAGTGACCAATTTGATGGTGTTCCGTGTATCATTATCATTCCACCTGCACTTGCATTTAACTCTTTGGCTCTTGCTATATCTTTTTTACTTGGATATGAAATATGAATTGATTTATTATATAGTTTACTCTCCTGTCTCCAATCTAATATATATTTTCCTTCAGGTGTTTTCATATCTCCCTCTATCTCTTTTGCCCCTTTTGGTATAAGACCTAGAGATATATGATACTTTTTATATATTTTACCATTTGCTGAAAGATATAACATTCTAGTTGATTTTTTAATTATTACCTTATCTGCCATCTGTAAAGGCTCACCTGTAGGTTCTGCTATAGCTAAAAATGAAAATAGAATTAAAAATATTATAAATCTAAACATCAAATCCCCTTTAAAAATTTAATAAAATCTGTTTTTTAACTCTATCACATTCCTCCTGAAGAAATTTTAAATCTTTACTATTATCTATAAGATATGTAGCTTTATCTTTTTTCTCTTCTATATCTATCTGTGCTTCTATTCTCTGTTGTGCCTCTTTCTTAGATGAGTTGTCTCTCTCCATTAATCTTTTAAGCTGTTTCTCTTTTGGTGTATATACAACTATAATATCTTTTATAGGATAACGATTTGTCTCAAAAAATAGAGGAATATCTATAATATAAGGTTTTTTCAATTTATCTTTTTCTAGTGAAATACTGTTTATCTCTTGATAGATTAGTGGGTGAAGCAGACTTTCAAGCTCTTTCTTTGCCTCTTTATTTGAAAATATAAGACCTCCTAAAAGCTTTCTATTTACTCTTTTTTCTATTATATACTCTTTTCCAAAAAGCTTAGATATATTTAAATAATTTTTATCTAATATATTATGAGCAATTTTATCCACATCAATAATATTAAATCCAAAACTTTTAAAAATTGTAGAGACTGAACTCTTTCCTGTAGCAATTGAACCTGTTAAAGCAATAGCATATTTAAAACTCATAGTAACTCTCCTATTAATAAATGAAACAAATTAAAAAAAAATTTTTAATAAGTTATATTTATATCTTTTCCTTTATTATAAATATAATATAATTTTAGCAAATATTTTAATATAAAAGGAAGTTTATGGCATTTTCACCCGAAAATCGTTCAGGTACTATTAATGGTATCTTATTTGTTGCTATATTTGCAACAGCTGCTACATATATTGCAGGACTTGCTCCTATTCACGCATTGGGGTTATCTCCACTTGTTATTGGTATTGTTATGGGTATTTTTTATGCCAATACTTTACATAATCATATTCCTAATGCTTGGGATACAGGAATTGTATTTTCAGGTAAAAAAATTCTTCGATTTGCTATTGTAATTTACGGATTTAGAATTACATTTCAGCAGATAATGGATGTTGGACTAGAGGGCTTTTTAGTATCTTTAATTATGTTATCAAGTACATTTATATTAGGAACTTGGATTGGAACAAAAATCTTTGGTATGGAAAAAGATACTTCAATGCTAACAGCATCTGGTGCTTCTGTTTGTGGAGCTGCAGCTGTTTTAGCAACTGAACCTGTATTAAAGGCAGAAGGGCATAAGACAGCTATTGCTGTATCTATGGTTGTTCTATTTGGAACTATATCTATGTTTTTATATCCTGTTTTATACTCTGCTATTATTGAACCAGCTAAAGGTCTTTTACATATGACTCCAAGTGAGTTTGGTATCTATGTTGGTGGAACAATTCATGAAGTAGCACAAGTTGTGGCTGTTCCTTTTTCTATTCCTAATGCACCAGTAGAGATGGCAAATAATGCTGTTATTGTTAAAATGACTAGAGTTATTATGATTGCTCCTATGCTTATTGTTTTAGGGATATACTTAAGTTATAGTGCAAAAAAAGAGGGTGGAGATAGCAGTGCAGTTAAACTTGTTATTCCATGGTTTGCTGTTTATTTTATTGGGGTGGCTGGATTTAACTCATTTCATCTAATTCCTGAAAATATTGTAAATATTATAAATGAAATAGATACATTTTTACTAACTATGGCAATGACAGCTTTAGGTATGGGTACTAGATTTGCTAAATTTAAAGGTTTAGGATTAGCACCTGTATATACAGCTTTAGGTATGTTTATTTGGCTTGTTATTGGTGGATTTATTATTACTAAGATAGTCTGTAGTCTGATTTAAAAGATAGGTAGTCTAAACTACCTACTTTAAAATATCAGGTTTTCCAAAATAGTATCCTTGTGAGTAATCAACTCCTAAATCACAAACTATTTTAAATATAGCTTCACTCTTTACATATTCAGCTACTGTTTTAATATTCTGTTTTTTAGAAAAGGCTACAATAGTTTCAACCATGTGTCTTGAAAAATCATCCTCTTCAATATTTTCAATTAAAGAGCCATCTATTTTTAAAATATCTGGTTTATACTCTAATAATCTTTTAAAATTAGAATATCCTGTTCCAAAATCATCAATAGCAATCTTTACACCAAATTTTTTAACCTTTTGGATAAACTCTTTCATAATATTAACATTTTGTATTCGTTCATCTTCAAGTAGTTCTAATATAACTCTAGGGGCTTCTTTTCTATTTTTTCTTAATAGTTCAAAAAATTTCTCTTGAGTTGAACTTCTCTCAATATCTAATGAAGAGAAATTAATAGATATATTCATATCTGTTTGATAAAGGGCATCAAAAGAATTTGTTAAAACCATAGAGGTAATTTGTGCATAATATTTACCCTCTTTTGCAGTATCTAAAAATTTATTTGGTGGGATTATATTTTTATTTTCATCTATTAATCTAACTAAAGACTCATATTTTTCTATATCTCTAGTTTTGTTATTAACAATTGGTTGAAAATAGGAGACTATATTATATGAGTCTATAGCTTTTCTTACCATTTGAAATGTTTTTATCTTCTCGGTTGCTATATCTTGCTTTTTTTGTAATAGTTTATTAGCTACAATAAAATCCTCTTTTGTCTCATATAGCTTTTTTAGTCCTATTTGAGCATTTTTAAAAGCCTCTATACCATAAGAGAAACTAACTATAATTGAGAGGTCATAATCTATTGGTTCTATATTTATTTTAATATCATTAACATATTGTTGAAACTTTTTAATACTATTAATAGTCTCTTCTATATTATCTTTACAATCTTCATATCTTTTAGTTAAAACAAATTCACCTCTATCTAAAAGGTAAACTTTAGAAAAATTACAATCTTTTGGAATTAAATGTAATATTTTTTTAGCAAATTTTTTTTGAAGTTTCCCACTCTCTTTTTGATTTAAATGTATATTAATATAATAGAAATCTTCTATTTGTATAAGTACAACTACAAGCTCTTCTAAAGAATTTTTAAAGTCTATATCTTTTTTAGGTACAGGTAATTTACTGTTATTTATTATATCTTCAACATATAAAAGGGCTAAGTTATTTCTTTTTCTATTGATATGTATCACTTTCATAAATTATTCTATAACAAATAATTTATTTTTATATATTAATCTAAATGTCAATCTAAAGTTGTATATTTATAATTGATAAAATGTTACCAAAATAAACATGTTATTTTGGCATTTTAGCTCTATAGTGTGTATCTTTTACTCACACTTTAAAAAAACTATTTAATTATTTCATTGAAAATCTAAATAATTTTTCCATTTTTATTGCTTCATCACTACCATATACAACAATATTTTTATCTACAACAATATCTTTTTTATCAATCTTATTAGGATACTCAACAAAATTTAAAATATGTTTAATACAGTTAATTCTAGCTTTTTTCTTATCATCACTTTTAATAATTGTCCATGGTGCTGTATGCGTATGGGTAGTACTTAACATCATAAATTTAGCTAAAGAGTATTCGTCCCAAAGTCTTTGAGACTCTTTATCTACAGGTGATAATTTATACTGTTTTAAAGGGTCACTCTCTCTTGCTTTAAATCTTCTTGCTTGTTCTTTTTTAGATACAGAAAAGTAAAATTTAAATATCTGTATTCCCTCATCTACTATCATTTTTTCAAATTCAGGTACATCTTTTAAAAACTTATGGTGTTGTCTTTCGGTACAAAATCCCATTACAGGCTCAACCATAGCACGGTTATACCAAGACCTATCAAAAAATACTATCTCACCAGCAGATGGAAGATGTGTAACATATCTTTGAAAATACCACTGCGATAACTCTTTATCACTAGGTTTTTCTAATGCTACAACTCTAGCTCCTCTTGGGTTTAGATGCTCTGTAATTCTTTTAATTGTTCCACCTTTTCCAGCAGCATCACGCCCTTCAAATATCATAAGGATTTTAAGACCTTTTTCTTTAACATAGTTTTGAAATTTAAGTAGTTCAACTTGAAGTTTTCTAAGTTCTGCTTCATACTCTAACTTCTCTTTTTTTACCCATATTTGAACTTTTTTATCTCTGTTTTTAATAGTTTCATTAATAATTTCTTTATCTTTTACTATTTTTTCAGTTTCATTTTGAATAATCTCTTTATTTTTAACTACTTTTTCATCTTCTACCACTATTTATTTCCTTTTAACCTATAAACTTACCACTTTTTGCTCTTTGTGCTTCCATAATCTCCAACTCTCTAGCACCTGATATAACAATATTTTGGTCAAGTGTATAATCTAAACTCATATCTCTATTTTCATAATCTACTCTATTTAGTATAACTTTTAAAGCTTCAAGTCTAGCTTTATGTTTATCATTTGAGCGAATAACTGTCCATGGAGATGTGTGAGAATGTGTCTGTTTCAACATTTTATATTTTGTAAAGGTAAAATCGTCCCATCTCTCTTGTGCTTGAACATCAATTTCACTAAGTTTCCATTGACGAAGTGGGTCTGTTTTTCTTCTATCAAATCGTCTAGCTTGTTCATCTTTTGTTACAGAGAAGTATAGTTTAATAAGAATTGTACCTTGACGAACAAGGTCTTTTTCAAACCCTTTAACACCTTTCATAAAATCCTCATACTCTTTTTTGGTACAAAATTCAAAAACAGATTCTACCATAGCTCGATTATACCAACTTCTATCAAAAAGAACCATCTCTCCACCATGTGGAAAGTGTTGTATATATTTTTGATAATACCATTGAGTTCTTTGCTCCTCTGTAGGTTTTCCAAGAGCCACAACACGATAATGTTTTTCATTCATATATCGAGTAACTCTTCGAATAGTTCCACCTTTCCCAGCTGCATCTCGACCTTCAAAAAGGATAATTATTTTTTTACCTGTAAGTTCAAGATGTTTTTGAAGTTTTATAAGTTCTGCTTGATATGGTTTTAAAGACTGCTCTTTTCTCCTTTTTAAAACAGCACTCTTTTCAAAACTTCTATCCTCTTTAGATTGTTTATAGGTCTCTATTAACTTTTCAATTGATACCTCTTCTCCCTCTATATTAAAACTATTTTGTTCATCTATTACCATAATTTATCCTTTTTATTACTCATATTATCAGTTAAAAAATATTTTAATATATTATATAGTAAAACTAAAAATAATACAAGTCTATCTTTAAAGTTTTATTGGATTTACTTAAATTTTAATGAGCTGGGTGTCTCTTTTCATGGTGTTTAATAATTGTATCTATATTAGTATCATCTAAAATTTCTAACTCATTATTTTCAAATTTTTCTAATACATCATTAAGTAAAATTCGTTTAAATCCTGTATGATATAACATTATTGTTCCATACCCTTTTACTCTTTCATAAGGAGTCATTCCCATCTCTTGAACTAAAATAGCATCAACTTTCATCTCATATAATAGTTCAATAACAGCTCTTCCACCTGATTGATTATTTGGTATAATTGAAATCTCTCCATTATTAACAATAGCAAACCATTTGGCTTTTCCAAATAGTGGTGCTACAGCAGGGTTCTCTTTATTCATTTTAACTGGTATTGCTAGTTTCATTTTTATCCTTTTTATTTAATTTTCATTTATAGATAATTTAAAAAATTGTAAATCTAAAGTGAACAAATCCTAAAATTTCTTCTATATCTTTAACAACTTTTTCCATTATAACCCCTTCTCTTCTTTTGACTTATTAGTCTCTTTTTCAACTGGTCTAAAAACATTATCAGGCATTCCATTTTCAGGCGTTCCATCTACATTAATTACAAAAAGTTCAGGGTGTATTAATTTCCTTAATTCTCTTCTTACTACCATATTTGTTGTCATTAAACTCATAGAACAACCATGACAAGTCCCTATAAGTTCTATATATATAACTCCATCTTTAACTCCCAAAAGAGTAATATCT
This sequence comes from Campylobacteraceae bacterium, assembly GCA_027065385.1. GTDB lineage: Bacteria > Campylobacterota > Campylobacteria > Campylobacterales > Sulfurovaceae > UBA1140. The sequence continues at coordinate 15,077 of JAMOOP010000020.1, forward strand.
CCTCCATGAGAGTTAACATAACTACTAACTTTTGGAAGTATATTTTTTACAGCGTAATATAATTCTTCATCTGAAAAAGGTATCATTATTTTATCCAATCTATAATTTAAAATTATAATTATTATTTGACTGAATTATAATATACTTTTACTTAAATAGGACTTTAATTGTCCTATTTAGCTTTAAAATCTCTATTATTTGCTTTTCCTCTTCCTTGACCTAATCCATAACCTTTTCCATTTCCTTGGCACTTTTGATTGTTTCTATTAGCACTACCTCGACCTCTTCCTGCACCACTTCCATCTCTTAAACCGATACCTCTGCCATCTCTAGCTCCATTTCCTTTTCCATTTCCTTGATTTCTCATTTTTTATCCTTTATTTTTCTTTATTTTCTATTTTTATAGCTTTTTGATTTAGTAAAGCATCTGCTATTTTTTTTCTAGCAGACTCTACCAATCTTGAAAATGTGGTTCTTGAAATTCCCATTTTGTCAGCTGACTCTTGTTGATAAAGAGATTTAAAATCTGCTAATCTTATGGCTTCTACTTCATCTTCATAAAGTATAATATGTTCAAGTTGATTAGCTCTTATACCACAAGGTTTAAAACATACCTTTGAGTGGTCAGCATTTATATTTCTCTTTTTTCTTTTTCTTCCTAAACCATTCATTTTTTAATCCTATATATGCACATATGTGCATATTGTAGCAGAAAATTACTTAAATATCTATAATTTTAAATTATCTAGGTTATAATTATAACAAATAGAAAAGGATATTTTTGAAAAACAGAAATTTTAATAAAGAGAAAGTTTGTACCATTTCTCTTGCTCACTTATCACATGATATATTTTCATCATTTTTAGCTCCCTTACTTCCATTACTTATAGAAAAGTTAGGAATTACACTTTTTATGAGTGCTTTTTTAGATATAGCACGGAGAGTTCCATCTCTATTTAATCCATTTTTTGGACTTATGGCTGAAAAAAAAGGTGTAAAGTATTTTGTAATTCTAACTCCTGCAATTACAGCTATTTCTATGAGTTTAATAGGATTATCAACCTCTTATATTATGTTATGTTTACTGCTTATAGTATCTGGTATAAGTTCTGCTTTTTTTCATATTCCATCTCCTACAATGATAAAAGAGGCATCAGGAAATAGAGTTGGACTTGGTATGAGTTTTTTTATGGTAGGTGGAGAGTTAGCAAGAACAGTTGGGCCTTTACTTGTTTTAAGTGGTGTCTCTTGGTGGGGATTAGAGGGAATTTATAGATTAATGCCAATAGGCATATTATCCTCTATAATACTATATATTAAACTTAAAGATTTTGATATAGATAGACCAATTAAAAAGTCTAAAAATAGAGGTGATGTAAAAAAACTATTAAAAGAGTATTATCCATTTTTTATAGCTATTGGATTTTTAATTATGGCACAATCTGGAATGAAAAGTGCATTAAGTTTTTATCTACCTGTATATTTAGTACATCAAGGAGAGTCTCTTTGGTATGCAGGAATATCTTTATCTATTTTACAATTTTTTGGAGTATTAGGTACTTTTTTATCAGGAAATTTTTCAGATAAAATAGGTCGTAAAAATATGTTACTTATAGCTTCATTTGCTTCTATTTTATTTATGGGTCTGTTTATATGGAGTGGAAATATTATTATATTGGCACTTTTAGGTTTATCTGTTTTTGCTACAAATCCTGTACTTTTAGCATTAGTTCAAGATAGTTCTTCTAATATGCCTACTTTTATGAATAGTATCTATATGTCTATTAATTTTGGTGTAAGTTCATTTATGGTTTTTGTTATTGGTTATTTAGGAGATAGTTATGGTTTAAAAACCACATATATAGTATCAGCACTTATTGCTTTAATTGCCATTCCTATGATATTTATTTTAAATAGACATCGTGAACCTCCCCACCCTTCTAGTAAAACTAGATAGGGTGGGGCTTCTTTTATGAGAAGTTTTATAAGAGTTAGATATATACTCTTAAGGGTTGGAACACAAACCCTCTACCTGCTATCTCTAAAATTAGAGAATTGCAGGATACGCTTTTTCTTAAAATATTTAATGCTCCATTTACAGGAATTGAGTAGAATTTTTCATTATTCTTTCTTCTCATATTACAATTTTGTTTCCAACCTCTATTATACCCTATAACTATTTTTTTAATTCCTCTCGTCAATGCAATATCTATAATCTGTTTTGCACTCTTATGTAAAAAGTTCTTAATATAATTATCTCTTCTACTATACCTTGTGATAATTGTAGCTAAGTTATTAACTCCTAAATCTATTGCCATAATATCATCTGTTTTATAAGGGTTACTGTTTTCAAACTCATTATATACATAAGATATTTTATAATCAAATTTATATGGCAATATATGAACCTCTTTTATCTCTTTGCCTACTATATGCTTTGGTATTTTAAAATATAGATAATCTATTTTTTCCTCTTTTTTTAGATTTTTAGGAAGTGATAATCTTATATATCCATTATCTAATACTTTTAGATGAATTTTGGTATAAACAACTTTATATTCTCCATCTTTATCCAAATATCTTGGGATATGAACTCTATTTTTTAAACTGTTTTGATTTTTCTTTTTTAATAGTTGAAAAAAACTCTTAAAGGAGTTATCAACCTGTTTTAGTGTCTGTTGTGAAGCATTTGATGGAAGATTTCTATATTCACTCTCTTCTTTTAATATATAATAAGCTTTTTTATATGATAGATACTCCTTAGTTTTAAAAAAATGTTGTCTAACTCTATACAGTGCTTTATTATACAAATCTTTAGAACCTCTTGTTAATCTTTTTAGGATTTTTAATTTTGTTCTATTTTTACTTTTGATTTTTATATTTGTTGTTAAAAGCACTTATTTACTTTCTAGTTTATTTATGTTAATAATAATTATACTATTTTTTTTATTAAAGAAAGTATCTTTTTTGATATAATTTGCCTAAAAGCTCAAATTCATCTCCACCTTATTGCTTTCGCAATTAAGATGGAGTTTGCTTTGAGGAGATTGATAAATAGATATAATAGTAGTAACTACTTTGAAATATATAACGACTGTTTTTATTTTAATTTGCTAAAATATCTATAAAAAATTAGGCTAAAATTATGATAATAACACTATTAGTACTACTAACCATTCTCTTCTTATCTATTGAGATACAAAAATATTTAAAAATTCCATCTCCAATTACCCTTATAACTCTTAGTTATGGGTTTTATTATACTTTTCCAAATATGAGACTATTTTCTGAAGAGAGTTTTGCAGAACTTGTTATCTTTTTAATTCCTATTTTAATTGCTTCTGATGCCTTACAACTTAAATTAGAAGATTTAAAAAGAAATGCTTTAAGTCTATTATATTTAGCTCTATTTGCTGTAGCCATCTCTGTTATTATTGGTATTTTTACAGCTCATATCTTTTTTACAGATTACAACCTATCAACAGGGGCGATTATTGCTCTATTTGCTATGGTTTTAGCTACTGACCCAGTTTCAGTTGTTAGTGTTTTTTCTAGTTTTAAAGTACCTCATAAACTTAAAATATTAGCAGAAGGTGAGTCTCTATTTAATGATGCAACTGCTTTAATTATTTTTGTTTTTATAGCTGTTCCTATGATGAATGGTGCTAATATTGGAGCTATGGATATAGCTATAGTTAGTCTAAAAGTAATTATATTATCTATAGCTATTGGATTAATTATTGGATATATTGGTATTTTATTAATGAAATTAACAGCAGACCCTATGAGTGAACTTGTACTTATTTTACTAACTGCCTATACAGCATTTGAAGTAGCAGAACATTTTCATGTAGCAGGACTTTTAGCCGTTATTGTAGCTGTTATTACACTAACTACACTTTAGACAAAAAATATAAAGGATTAAGAATAGTTTAAAGAAAAAGATGATTCTTAGAATGTATGCTCACACAACTAAGAATCATAGAAATTATACTACAAAGTATCCAATATAAAAA
>JAMOOP010000021.1 GCA_027065385.1 Campylobacteraceae bacterium
TAAAAACCATAAATACAACCTAATCCCCCTATGTAAAAAACACCATAAGTTAGTACATCAAGGAAAAATAGTTATATCAGGTTTTATTATGACAAGTGAGGGGTTGCAACTTCACTATGATGAGAGGCAGTAAAAGATTTTGGGTGGGTGCTTAGTTTAAGATAGTTTAAATCTTTTTTCTTCTCTTTTAATCTCCTTATCTCACTTTTTTTATCCAACTCAGGTTATTAATTCCATTAATAAAAGCTCTCAAAATAATACTTCTATGGGACTTATAGTAATTTAATTTTTATCGAATTCAAGTTTATAAGAATAATTTAATTAGGGATTATAAAACCAAAAAGTTATTTAAATCTTATTCTTTAAATTCCTAAATCATAAATTTGAACAACACCTATTAATATATTGTTATTAGAGACTAATAGAGAGTTCACTTTATATTTTGCCATCATTGTTTGGGCTTCCATTAGTTTGGCTTGTGAATTTATGGTTTTTGGATTTTTTGACATTAAATCTTTAGCTTTTAGTTCAAAAAATCTCTCTTCCATACTCTCCATAGCTCTTCTTATATCTCCATCTGTTATTACTCCAATAATATTATCTTGTTCCATAACAATAACTAATCCCATTTTACACTCTGATACGGTCTGTATAATCTCTTTAATTCCACTTTTCTGTGTGCATATTGGTAAACTACTTTTACGCATTACATCTTCTACCTTTGTTAAAAGTCGTCTTCCTAAACTTCCACCTGGGTGAAATTGTGCAAAATCTGTATCTTTAAACTCTCTAAGTTTCATAAGTGCAATAGCTAAAGCATCTCCCATAACAAGTGTAGCTGTAGTTGATGAGGTGGGAGCAAGTTGTAAAGGACACGCCTCTTTTTTTACACTAATATTTAGATGATAATTACTATTTTTAGCTAAAGTTGACTCTATATTGCCACTCATACCGATAATTATATTTTGTTGAGATTTAAGAAATGGAATAAGTTTTAAAACCTCATCAGTCTCTCCTGAATTTGATATAAGTAGAACTATATCCTCTCTCTCTATCATTCCTAAATCTCCATGATAAGCTTCTGCTGGGTGAATAAAAAAGCTAGGAGTTCCTGTACTTGCCATTGTAGCTGATATTTTTTTACCAATTATCCCCGATTTCCCCATACCCGATACTATTAGTTTACCTTTTGATTTAAAAATATCTTTTACACTTTTTTCAAAATCTTCTGTAATATTATTAGATAAATTTTCTATCTCTTTTGCTTCAATAGAAAATACCTCTTTTGCTATTTCTTTTATATTCAAAATTAACTCCTTTGATGATTAAATTCAGGTACTATATCTTTTAGAAGTTTAGGTAGATTTTCCTCTTCTTGTATTAATCTATCTATCTTTTTAATTAACTCACTGTAATTAACAGGAGGATTTGATGAAACCATAATTGAGCTATATTTGGTTTTTAAATCGGCATCATTAATTAAAAGCTCCTCATATAGCTTTTCACCTTTTCTTAGACCTGTAATTTTTATCTTTATATCATCTCTTCCTGAAAGCTCTATCATTTTTTTGGCTAAATCATATATCTTAATAGGCTCTCCCATATCTAAAATAAATAGCTCTCCACCTTTTGCTATTGAGGCAGATTGTAGTACTAATTGACAAGCTTCGGGAATAAGCATAAAGTATCTTGTAATATCTTTATGGGTTACTGTTATATCTTCACCTTTTGCTATTTGAGATTTAAATTTTGGTATTACTGAACCTGAACTTCCCAATACATTTCCAAATCTAACTGCTACTATCTCTGTATCTTTTGATGGAACTGTATGGGCGTATAGTTCGCATACTCTTTTTGTTGTTCCCATAATATTTGTGGGTCTTACTGCTTTATCTGTAGAGATTAAAACAACCTTTTTAGCACTATATTTAATGGATAAATCAATTACATTTTTAGTTCCAATTATATTATTATTAATTGCCTCTTTTATATTCTCTTCGCATAGAGGTACATGTTTATAGGCTGCTGCGTGAATTACAATCTCTGGGTTATAGAGTTTAAAGCTCTTCTCTAACATAGACCTCTCTTTTATATTTTGCATAATAGCTACACTTTTACTCTTATCTATCTCTTCATTAATAGAGTATAGATTAAATTCGCTATTATCGACTAAAATTATCATCTTTGCTCCAAATATCTCTACTTGTCTTGATATTTCACTTCCAATACTTCCACCTGCACCTGTAATCATAACTACTTTATCTTTTATAAAATTAGCTATAGTCTCTTTATCTAAATCTTTTGGTTTTCTTGCCAATAAATCCTCTATTGATATATCTTCAAGTTTTGGTTTATTGTCTTGAAATATTTGAGCTATCTTTATCTCATTTATACCTAAAGAGTTTAGTTTACTAAATAGGGTATCTAACTCTTTTTGAGATAACTTCTCTACTATAATTACAGCTTCAATATCAAGTTCATTAATTACACTATCTATATTATTTTTATGATAAACTCTTAGATTAGAAAAGTATGTACCAATAACATTTTTATCATTGGATAAAAGTGCGATAGGTTGATATGGTATCTCACTACTCCATGCACTCTTTATTATCTGAACGGCTCTATCGTTAGCTCCAATAATTATCGTTCTTTTTTGAATATTGGGACTATCTCTTTCTATATATAATCTTTTTGATATTCTAATAAAACCTATAAAGAACAGAGATAAAAATAGGTCAATAGCAATAACACTTCTTGGAAAAGGGTGGAAATACTCTTTAAATAATAGAAATATTATAGCAAATATAGAATAAGCTATAATGTGTGCAAATATTATTTTTCTATATTCAGCCAATCCAAAATAACGCCATGCTATAAAATATATCTTAAATATAAAAAATAGTAATATCTTTATCGGAATGAAAAATAGCATCATATTAAACATTGAATCTAAAAAGTTTTGAGGAATGTGGAAATTAAATCTTAAAAGATAAGATAGTGATATGGTTGCAATAGATATAACAATATCAAAAATAAGAAAAAATAGAACCCTTTTTATTTGAGTTGGTTGAAATAGAGTATCTTTTAGCATAGATCTTTAATAACCTCAACTACTCTATATAACTCTTTTAAATCTATTCTAGTAGGAGATGGCAGACATATACCTCTTTTATATAAATTTTCACTTGTACCATCTATAAATGAAATAGAATTTTTAAATAGTGGCTGTAGGTGCATCGGCTTCCATAGTGGACGAGACTCGATATTCTCTTTTTCTAAAGCTTTAATAACTTTTATAGGGTCTGTTTTTTTAAATATTAGAGTTGTAAGCCATCTATTTCCTCTACTTCCTTTAATCTCTGGCATAAATAAAATCTCTTTTATACCACTTAACTCTTTTTTATAAAAATCAAATATTGCTCTTTTTTGTTCTACTCTTTTTGTTAAAACTTCCATTTGAGCTACACCTATGGCTGATAGTACATTACTTAATCTATAGTTATATCCATACTCTTTATGTTCATAGTGAAGATGTGGCTCTTTTGCTTGGGTTGATAAAAATTTAGCTCTATCTATCCACTCTCTATTATCACTTACCAATATTCCACCACCACTTGTGGTTAAAATTTTATTTCCATTAAAACTATATACTCCCAAATCTCCAAAAGTTCCACTCTGTTTATCTTTAAAAGATGCACCTAATGATTCTGCACTATCTTCTATAAGATATATATTATTATCTCTACATATCTCTAAAATCTTATCAATCTCTGCTAACTGTCCGTATAGATGAGTTACTATTAAAGCTTTTGGTTTTTTAGGCAGTTTTTTTATGGCTTTTTTTAGAAGTTTAGGAGATAAGTTCCAACTCTTATCACTATCTATAAATATAGGAGTAGCACCTTGATAGAGAATACAATTGACCGAACCTATAAAAGTAAAAGATGAGGTTAAGACAAAATCTCCACATTTTATATCTAAGACTCTAAGTGCTAAATGTAATCCAGCTGTAGCACTAGATAGTGCTAGAGCATTTTTAGTTTTTGTATAATATTTTATACTATTTTCAAATTTAGTTACAAACTCCCCAGTTGGAGCTATATAGTTACTTTTAAAAACCTCATCAATATATTTTTGTTCATTTCCACTCATATTGGGTGGAGATAAAAAAATTCTATCTTTCATCTATTTTCCTTATAACCTTACACGGATTACCATAAGCTACACTTCTACTACTAATATCTCTAATAACTACAGAACCAGCACCAACTATACAGTTTTTGCCAATATTAACCCCTTGTATAACTGATGAGCCTATGCCTATATGTGTACTTTTTCCTATTTTTACATCTCCAGCTAAAGCAACTTTTGGTGAGATATGCACAAAATCTTCTATAATATTCTCATGCTCTATAACAGATGCACTATTTAATATAGCACAATTTCCCACTTTTGCATAAGGATTAACAATTACACCTGCCATAATAACTGTGCCTTTTTCTATAGTTGCACTTTTGGCAACTACTGCACTTTTGTGAATTAGTGTCTCTACTTTAAAACCGTAAGATTTGACTTTTTTATAAAGTTTCTCTCTAATACTATTACTCCCAATACCAAAAGCTATTGGTATGTGGGAGTTATCTTTTATATCATTAAATGATAGATAGTTATTTTCTCCATCATCAATTAGTATTATATCACTATATCCACAAATTTCTGCTATATCAGCCACAACTAATCCATGTCCACTAGCTCCATAGATATAGATAGATTTCATCTATTTTGAGCCTTTAAACTTTTCAATAGTTACATAAGAGTTTGAGGATATATCACTTCTTTGAATAACCTTTAGAAAAGTGAGCCATAAAATTTTTAAATCTAGTAAAAAAGAGTGGTTATCAACATACCAAACATCTAGTTTAAACTTCTCTTCCCAACTTATAGCATTTCTTCCATTTACTTGTGCCCAACCTGTAATACCAGGTATTACACTGTGTCTTCTTCTCTGCTCTTTATTATATAGTTTTAAATACTCCTCTAACAGAGGACGAGGGCCTACAAAACTCATATCTCCTTTTAAAACATTAAATAGCTGTGGTAGTTCATCAAGACTTGTTTTCCTAATTGCTAAACCTACTCTATTTAATCTCTTATCATCAGGAAGAAGTTTTCCATTTTTATCTCTCTCCTCACTCATTGTTCTAAATTTATAGATAGTAAATAATCTATCATTTAACCCTGCACGAGTTTGTTTAAAAATTATTGGTGTTCCTATCTTAAAATAGACTAATATTGCTGTAAATATAATAATTGGTGATAGTATAATAATTAAAAATAGAGATAAAAAAATATCAAATACTCTTTTCATAGTAATTTCTCCAGTTCATCTTTTAGTTCTTTCAAAAAAAACTCTTGATTATATCTTTTTATAATTGAATTTCTAACATTATCTTTTATTTTATTATATAAATTTTTATCTTCAATTAATTCTAAAAGAACATTAACTAAACTATAGAGATTTTTTTTCTCTACTAATATCCCATTTTCTCTATCTATTATAATCTCATTACAACCATTAATATTAGTAGCAACCAAAGGGAGTCCAAAACTTCCAGCTTCTATTAAAGAGTTTGGTAATCCCTCTCTATATGATGGCAATATAAAAATATGGCTAATAGATAGATATGGACGAATATCTTTTTGAAAATCTATTCTAATAATATCACTATCACTCATCATTAAATCCATACTTTTTTGACTAATGGCATTTAAATGCTCTTCAAAATCACCAACTATTAGAAGTTTTAGACTCTTATGACTCTTTTTTAAAATAGAAAAAGCCTCTACTAACTCATTTATTCCTTTATCTTTTACAACTCTTCCTATAAATATAAAAACAAAATCATCTTTTTTAATATTAAGCTTTTCTCTTAAACTCTCTTTTTGACTAATAGAGAAACTATCTTTAAAAAACTCTGTATTAACTCCATTTATAGAGCCATTAGCAATAACTTTAACCTCTTTTTTAGTAAGATTTCTATTTACATATTTTTGCAATCCAAAACTATTACAAAATAGATTAGTAGAAAAAGCGTAAGTTAATTTCTCTATTAATTTAAGAAGTCTCTTTTTATTTCCTTTTGCTTCCATTAAAGGCATACCTACAATATTATGTACTCTAATAGGAACTCTAGCAAAAAATGAGGCTATCATAGCAAGTAGTCCAGCCTTTGGAGTAAATGAGTAAACAATATCAGGTTTAATTTTTTTAAGATAGATATATATTGTAATTAAAGATTTCAAATCTTTAAAAGGCGTAATTTTTCGGCTCATATCAATAGCCTCTAGTTTTACACCCTCATATTTTTCTATTTGACTATTTATAGGCTCATTTGATGTAACTAAATAGACATTAAAAAAAGAGGATAGATATTTTGGTTGCCCTTTAACTAGAGTAGCTAGACTTAAAGGGACAGTAGTAAAGATAACTAATTTTTTCATAAAGAATTATACTTTTAGTTTAAATACTTTTGTAAATGGTGTTAATATTGTAGGTTCAAATAGTTCAGGGTCATAATTTTCTAAAACAAATAGTTGAATATAGGTAGAATTAAATATTCTCTTATCTAAAATTAAAAATTGATTATAGTTTCTCATATATATAACAAATATATTTGAGCCTACATTTAAGTGTCTTACTCTTTTATGTAAAATGCCTTTATTATCATACTCTGTTACTACAAATTGATTAATAGGTATTATATTATTACCAGATTTTATATTTCCACCTATAATTTGCATTCCATTATTTAAATGAAATATATTTCCTTGTGTGCTAATAACATTAGCCCTAGAGAATAGTGGAGATTTATATTTTTTCCCTGTTAATAAATTTAGATTAGCAAATAGGTCAATAGTTGGCAGAATATTCATCATTTTTAGAGGTAAATAAAAATATATATCTCTAGTTTTTTTAGGAAGTTTTATTGGAGAGTTTAAAGAGGCTATAAACTCATTTACATTTTTAATACCATACTCTTTCATTCCTCTCTCAAGCACAGTTCCTGCTGTAAAATTACTATCTTTTAAAGCTCTCTCTTTATACTCCACATCAAGTCTTGCTATATTTGCACCAGCTCTTTGGTTATGAAGTAATGCAAAACTTACAGAGTAGTTTGCACTTCCACTATGTCTTGCACCATCAATAAGGGTTTTAACATCAGAATAGTATCTAATAGGATAGCCATAATCCCACCAAGCAACTACATAATCTTCTCTTGATGCTAATTTTTTAAGTTTATCTAAAACTTCAACAGTCTGTTTATTAAATACAGTTGGAACTTTATATCCTACTATATGTTCAATATTAGGTATAAGAATAGCTATTGTTGAAATAGCTATAAATCCTAATCTTAACTCTTTTTTCTCTATAAAAGTAGATAAATACATTATAAGATAACCAATACTAAGAGCTAAAATAGGAACAGCATAAACTGTAAATCTAAGTCCACCCCATAAAGCAATAAATCCAAGTCCAACTAAAGGTAAAGAGAGTAAAAAGATACGGTGTTTAAATAGTAATAGAAGATAACCAATAATAGATAATATAAGTGCAACTCTTCCACCACTAATTCTATTTGCAAATACTTGAAAAGGTATCTCTCCTGCCTCTCTTACGGTTTTTACAACAGAGTAGTAGTGAAGTCCTGCTTCATTTGCTATATTTGAACTATCTCTAAATAGATACCCATTAACTCTATTAATAATAGGGTCAAGTCCACCTGTTATTAAAATTAATAAAACAGAAATAGCTAAAATAGCATAAATTACTTTTGATTCTAAATCTTGTTTAATATGAAAAAATCCAAATAGAGCTAATATAAGAACTATTTTAATAGATAAATCTATTTGAGATAGTGCTAAAAGCATAAAAATTAAAATCTTATAGTTAAATATATTTTTTCTATCAAAAATAAGAGTATATATTAATACAACTCCTGCCATAGATAGACTTAATGAGTAGTTTTGAAAATACCACCAATTAGATAATACCATAAAGAAAGAGACAAGTAGTATATATCTATTTCTTTTTTCTATCATTGCAAACATAATAGACCAAAGTGTTAAACTAGGTAGAACTATGGTTAACATATCAGTATCATAATATCCTGTCATTGTTCTATTATAATAACTCCAAGCAATTCCACCAAGCAAAGCTCCAATAAATCCTACATACTCCATGCTTAAAACTCTAGCCATTAACATAATAGGAATAACAAGCAAAGAGCCAAAAAATGTTGGCATCCATAAAATAATAGTTTCAAATGAGAACGGTAAAATCTTTGCTAAAAAGGCAGTAACAATAGCTAAAGAACTATCAATAAAAGAGCCATCACCTTTTTGATGTCCTCCATTTAATATATCTCTAGCCCCTTCAGCATAACCATATCCATCATTGGTATTAATCATAAGTTGATTATTCCACCTAAACTGTTCCACATCATGAAATTGATAGACCCAAATAGTTCTAACAGATAAACTAAATAGATAAGCCAAAAGTACCAATATTATAAAATTTTTGGTAGAGAGTTTCTGATTTGTCATAATTTTCCTAATTTATTTAAATTTATGTATAAATCTCCATATAGAGACAGGCAAAAATGATAAGAGATATAAAAAAAGATAATTCTTACTTATAAATCTATATTTATAAAGAGCTAATCTAGCCTTTTTCATATCATCTATACTAGCGTAATATTGGGCGTAATAATACCCAACTTTTGCATAAGCTAAAGAGTACTCTTTACTATATTTATTTTTTAAACTTATATTTTCTTTAAAAATAGTGTTAAGAGTTTTTTCCACTTCAATAGCCCATCTATCTATTTTTTTAGATGTTAAAGAGTTTAATAATTTTCTATATTTTACTATTGGTCTCTCTATAACAGCTACTTTATATTTACTTGCAATCTGCATAAATAGGTCATAATCTGGTGAAAACTCCATAGTGGTATTAAAAGATATATCTATATTGTTTCTAATTAAAACAGTTTGCATATTTATCTCATATCTTATTAGATTTTGAGAAAATACATCTCCTGTTTTTGCTTTTGGTAAATCTTGGTTTATCTCTTTTCCATATTTATCTATCCAAATAGCACCACCATAACACATCTGCAGAGTTTTGTCTTTTTCTAAAATATCTATCTGATTTTGAAGTTTATCTTTTAACCAAATATCATCTGTATCTAAAAATGCTAAATATTCACCTTTACAGTAGTTAAGTCCAAAATTTCTAGCATCTCCTAAAGGTATATTTTTATGGGTTTTATAATATTTTATTTTTTTATTATAGCTTTTTACTATTGAAGCTGTATTATCAGTTGAGCAGTTATCAATAAATATTATCTCCCAATCTTTAAAAGATTGAGCATAAACACTATCAATTGCCTCTTTTAAATACTCTTTAGAGTTATATCCGTTCATTAATATAGAAACTTTAGCCATAATATCTCTCCAATAAATTAAATATACTCTCTATCTCCTGTTCAAATTTATTGGAAAACTCTATATCAATTAAGCTCATTAGTTTACTATTATCTACAAATAGTATTTTAGCTTCTGTTTTATCTCTCTTATTTAATATAATCTCTAACTCCTTATTATATTTTTTTTTGAAAACCGATTGAACCTTTTTAGCAAGATAAAGCATACTATATGTTTGATTTGAACTTAGATTTAAAGTGCTATTTGGTTTAAACTTAAAACTCTTTTCTATAACTTTACAAACATCACCCATATAAATAAAATCCCTTACAGCTTTGCCATTACCTTTTAAAACTATTTTCTTATCTAAAAAAGCAGACCTTGCTAAATCATTTAAAACTAAATACCACTTACTACTATCTATAGATTTAGGAGAACCGTAACTATTAGTTAATCTAAAAACTATTGAGGGAAAACTATTAAATTGCTTTAAATAGTACTCTGCAAAAAGATGAGTGGAGGCATAATCATTTTTAGGATTAGGAGGAGTATTTTCTGTAATGGTGCCACTATCTACTCCATATATATGAAAAGTACTTAAATATATAAACCTTTTTATATTTTTATTTTTAAAAATTTCTATTAAATTTCTAGTTCCTAAACTATTAATTAAAAGAGCTTTTTGATAGTAGTTTTTATAAAAAAACTCATTATAACTTGCAGTATGGATAATATAATCAAACTCCAAATCTTTTAGTTTTTTATTTAAATTATTAAAATCACTAATATCAGCTTGAATAGTACTATATTTACTATCTCTTATATTTTTAGATAAAATAGAAATTTTATAACCATTTTTAGCAAAATAACTACTAATCCAAGAGCCTAAATTTCCAAATCCACCTGTAATAAGTACTCTTTTACCACTCATAAGAAATCTCACTAAGTTCCAAATTATCAGCTTCGTTTGGATCATGTTCAATACTAGCTAAATTTAATACTATATTAATCTCTCCTAAACCTCTAAAAGCAACCCAAAGATTAGGTTTAATAGTTAATCTTTGATAATTTTTTTTAGGAGATAGTTTTACAGATAAAAACTCATCTCCATTATATATAACAAACTCAACCTCACCCAAAATTACAACTAAATTTAAAACCATTTTAGTATGTCTCTTCCAACCTTTAATATCACCTCTATTTACAGTTGTAAAATATGCTTCACCAAAGCCACTAAATCCACTGTCACTTTTTTTTATTGCATGAAATATATCACCTTTTGGATTTTTTATCTGTTTTAATGGGGTTAGGAGTAGTTTTTCCATTTTAATCCTTTTATCTGAAATTTTATCTAAATCCTACTAAATTAGAACTATTTTAACCCTAAATAACATCATCTAATTTATCATATTATTTAAATACTTAATATTTATTTTAAATAAATAGCTTAAAGAAATATTAAGTATTATCTAACTCTAAATAGAGTAATATTTAGGCTGAATTATATGTTTTTTTTAATAAAAAGATAAGTTTAACTATAAAAGGATTATAAAATGTATAATAAAATATTTTTAATAATTACTCTTCTTACTACCACAATTTTTGCTAAAGATGAGTTTAGTTCAGAGAGATTTTTAGGTATTGAGGCTGGATATGGGACTGTTCAATCAAGAAATGTTATAGGTGTTCCAAGTTCTACTAAAGGTGTAGAGTTTGGTTTTAGAATTGGTGCTCAAAATGAGGAGTGGAGAACTACTATATCAGGTCATACTTTTAATAAAAATGAGCAAAAATATTTTAGAGGAATGATTTCCTTTGATAAATTTGTATGGGATAGTTTATATAAGAGTGATAATATTATATTTAAACCTTATCTTGGTGCGCATATTGGTTGGATGAAATATACCGATAGTAAATCAGCAATAGAAGATAGTGGTTATATATATGGAGCTCAAGCAGGAATTGCATGGAATGTTTTAAGAGAGGTTGATTTTGATTTTGGTTACAGATACTCAATATCAAATCTAAATAAAGTTGATGATATAGGCAGTTTTGTATTTGCTGTTAACTATCTATATTAATAAGGAGGAGTAGATGAAGAAATATTTTATAAAATCTGTTTTGCTGTTTTTAACAATATGGTTGAGTGGTTGTGGGAGTGGAGAGATTAATAGTACAGGTACATCTTCAGAAAAAAATATTGAAATTACAACACGAAAAAGTTTAATTGATGCTAAAAATCAAGAGTTTTATTTAGAATTTTCAATGAAAAATAACTATTCACAAGGGGTAGAGACTGAACTTTATAATGTTGTAGTTGATTTAAATTCATGTGCAGTAAGTAGTAGCTCTTTGGATATTTTAGACCATACTATTAAGTTTAATGAACCATCTCAAACTCGTACTATTACAATGGTTGCAAATTTTGTAAAGCCTTGTATTCCAACAGCTTATAAAATAGAAGCTAATAACCGTTTAAGTTATAATGGAACAACAAATACAATAAAATATAAATCTGGATTTAAACCTATTACTATTGATGGAAATATAACCCATGAGGATATTACATCTATTTTTGATTATGGAGTACAACTTATAGCACAAAACAATCAACCAAAAATAGAACTAGATAGTAAAAAAAGATATAAACTCTTTTTTGTTAATTTAGATAATAACTCTAGTGTAAAAGAGGATAGAGTTCACTCAATTACTATTAGAAGTAGTGACCCATCAAAAGTAAAACTTATTGACCCAAATAACTATTTAAATGATAATGGAGAAGCACATAATGAACTAACATTTAAAGAGAAAAATGGAATAGATTTATATATACAAACATATAATAAATCAGGTGTTGTAAACTTTGATGTAGATGTAAATTATACTAATAATAGAGGTGAAGTTTATGATTTAAAGACTAGAACAACTTTAACTATTTTATCAGGTATTCCAACAGCTTTTTCTATTAATTCAGCTGGAGTTGAATATAAAGAAGATACTAAATGGTTTGAACAGAAGTTTCTTATATCTGCTTCTGATAAATATAATAATATTGTAAATATTTCACCAAAAATTAATATATCAGCTATGGCAGATTTTACTAGAGATAGTAATGGAAATAGAATTTTACATGGTAAATTTAGTACTATAAAGGGTGAATTAGTAGCAGATAAAGAGAGTCATAGTGCCATATTAAAAACTAATAGTAATCTATTTAATAGTATTGATACTACTAGGGATTTTTTACTTCTTTTTGGAGATATTAAAGCTAATGAAGCTTTAGGAAAATGGGATATTGACGCATATAATTATAATAAAACAACTTTAGGTTTAACAGATTCTTATTATGGAGAAAATCATAATAATTTAGGTTTTGCAATAGGACACAACTATTATAATGAGGTGTGTAGTAGTGAATCTAAAGAGTGGGAATTAAATATTGATTCAACTGATGGAATTTATCAATTAGATAATGAGGGTAAAACCTATGTTACACTAAAATTTCCAGCCTATATGATAGGTAAAAAAATAGCATTAAGTGTAAACTTTTCAGGAAAAGAGCAAAGAAGTGGAGAGGTGCATTTTGAGACTCTTCATAGTTTTCAAGGTGTAAAACCACCCGAAGATATAACTATTGATGCAAATACTTCAACTCCTATTACTCAAAGTTTTGCTTTTGAGATTGATACAGGTTCAGCTGATAGATTTTGGGTAAAGAATGCAAGAGTTATATGTAAAACAAAATCTGAAAATATTGTAGTAACTGCATTTTCAGAAAACAGTGAAGTTACAAATATTTCAGAATGTTCAAATAGTGAAAATGGAGAAATAGCATATTGGAACTTAACTGTTCAATTAGCCAATTTAGAACAAGGTGGAACTTTATCTTTTGAAGAGTGTCAAGTTGCTAGTTTTATTGATGAATTTTAAATAAATATAGATACCTTAAAAGGTATCTATATAGATAACACTTCTACAAACTCTAACTAATTCTTTCAAATTATTATATAAAAACAACTAAAAAACTTTCTTAAAGAAATATTAATATAAAATCAACTATTGACTATACTGTTTTTATTGAAATATTTATATATCTAACTTATTTTAATAGAATTAAATATTTTTTAATCATAAATAAAAATGTTTTATGTTATAGTATGTTATATTTTATATGGTATAGTCATATATATTATAATCAGGAGGATAGCATGAGCTATTTTAAAAAGTTACTTATTATAGGAGTAGTTTTAATATCAACTACAATAAATAGTTTTGCATTAAAAGCAGAATATAGGTTTGAAAATTGTGATGGAAGTGCTACAACTAAAAATAATCAAAGTTCATTACTCAATGGAGTATTAAGTGGTGATGCAGAAGTTACACTTAATAATGGAAAGATAAAAAATGCACTAACACTATCAGGAGATGGAATGATGAGTATTAAACATAATTCAAATCTTGACCTTATTCAAAACTTAACTATTACATTTTGGGTTAATCCAAAAGAGAAAAAGAGACAAGCACTTATTGTAAAAGGTGATGGTGGAGGAAAAGCAGGAGCTAATGCAGAGTACTCTCTTGTTTTATGGGAAGATGGGAAATTTAAATATAAACATAATAATACAGCAGATATTTTCTCTAAATCTAATATACCTCTAAATAAATGGACATATATTGCATTAGTTAGAGATAATAGTGCTAAGAGCATAAAGATATATATTAATGGTGTTCTTGATGCAAATAGAACTTATACTATTGACCCTTCATCTTCAAATACAGAAAAACTATTAATTGGTACAGGAGATTTTTACTCTGATACTATGAAAAGTTTTAATGGGAAATTAGATGAGATTAAAATATATAATTTAACTCTATCTAAATATGAGATTAGCAATATGTATGAAACTGAAAATAGTAAAAAATACTATACCAAAGAGTGTGCCTCAACCCATAAAGCACCAGAGGCAGTTAATGATAGTGCTGATTTACCTATTGATGGAGAGGTTGTTGTAGATGTTTTATCTAATGATATAGTATATGACAGTAATAGATGTGAACTTAATAGTTCAACTGTTAAAATAGTATCAAATTTAGAAAACTCAACAATAAGTGATAATAATAGAACTTTAACTGTAAAAAATCAAGGTATATGGAGTGTAACAAGTAGTGGTTCAATTAAATTTGTATCTAATAATAACTTTTATGATAATCCTACAGATATATCTTATATTGTAACAGATAGTTGTAAAGAGGTAAGTAATAAGGCAACTGTAACATTAACAAGAGTAGCAGTTACTCCACCAACACCTACTCCAACACCAGTATCTACACCTATGCCACTACCTACACCTTATCCTACGGCTACCAAAACGCCTACTGTATCACCAACACCTACAGTAAACACTCCTACTCCTACTCCAAAACCAACTTCAACTACAGAAGATAGTAGTAAAGAATTTAATATAGGAGATAGAGTTTGGTACGATAAAAATAAAAATGGTATTCAAGATAGTGGAGAAGATGGAGTAAATGGAGTTATTGTTGTGTTATATGACAATAAAGGAGCTGTTGTAGAAAGAACAACAACTAATGCTAGTGGAGAGTATCTATTTAAAAATATAAAAGAGGGAACTTACTCTATAGGATTTAGTAATTTACCAAAAGGATATATATTTACATCACAAAATATGGGTAGTGATAATAGTAAAGATTCTGATGCTAGTAGCAGTGGAAGAGTATCTAATATTAAGATAGATAAAAATGACTTAACTTATGATGCAGGGATTATATTAAATCCTCAAACAGTAGTCCAACCTACAATAACAGACAATAATAGTAGTGTAGTTGGAGATTGTGATTGTAATGATTATGAGTCATCTGTTCCAGCTCTTAATAAAATAGGAGTATTAGCAATATTAATATTAGTTGGGTTACTCGGAACTCTTTTTATTAAAGAAGAAGAGTTTAATTTAAATATTAAATAAAGGAAAGATATGAAAAATTTAAAATTATCTCTTATTGCACTATGTGCAGTAGGAAATTTTAGTTATGCAGGAGGAGATATCTCTCCTGTTACAGATTATGAGATAGAAGATGCTGTAGTAGCAGAAGAGGAAGCGTATCCTATAGAAGATACCTATATTGAACCAATTGTAGAAGAGAGTGTTATTGAAGATGAGTTTTCAATTCCTGAACCTCAACCTGAAATTGTTACTCCATCACCTACTCCTGTAGCAGTTAAACCTATTCCTATTCCAGTTAAACCAAAACCTCCTATTGCCAAAAAAAGAATATCTACAAATGGGTTTTATGCAGGTTTAGGTATTACAGGTGCTAGATATAGAGATAGCTGTCACTGTAAAACTAAAACAGGTAAAACAGTAAAAGTTACAAATAGAGATACAACTTATGGTGTTATGGGAAGAGTTGGATATGATTTTAATCAATATGTAGGAGTTGAAGCTAGAGGATTAAAAACAAATTGGGGTTCAGATGGAAGTAGAGTAGAACATATTGGAGTATATTTAAAACCAATGATACCAGTTAGTAATAATTCTAATGTATATGGTTTAGTAGGTATTGGAAATACAAAAGTTAAAGGTAGTATGCCACATGTTGATAGTGATGCTTTAGCTTTGGGTGCAGGTGTTGAAGTAGATTTATCAAAAGATACACCAAAAGATGGAAGATACTCAAGAAGTTTTGATGGTCAAGGAGACCAAGAGACTGGTATAGGACTATTTGTTGATTATGAAAGAATGGTAGCAAAAAAGAACGCACCTATATTAGATGCAATGAGTGTTGGTGTCTCTTACGACTTTTAAAAAAGAGCTAAATTAAACATATTTTGCTATAATCAGTAAAATTAAAAATATGGAATATAATAGAGATGAAAAGAATTATACCACTAATGATTTTTAGCATAATAGGTTTAAATGCTCAAATTATTGATGCAATAGCTATTGATGTTGATGGTGAACCAATTACGACCTTAGAGATAGAGGCAGTTCAAGCAAAACTTAATATGTCAAAAAAAGCAGCTATTGAGGCTTTAATTAAAGATAGATTAGAGAAAAGTGCTATTGAAAAAGCACATATTACTGTCTCTCCTGAAGAAGTTGATACAAAGATAGACCAAATCGCATCTGCTAGAGGAATTACGAGAGAAGATATGAAATTAGCTCTTGCTAAAAAAGGTCTTACTTGGGACTCATATAAAAAACAGTTAGAAGTAGAGATAAAAAAAGAGAAATTTTTTGCTAAAAATATAGCTTCTACTATTTCAAGACCTACAGAAGATGAATTAAGACTCTATTATGAGACACATAAAGATAAATTCTCTCAAAATAGTTCAATTACACAAGTTAGTCTTATTGCTTATGCTAGTAACTCATCAACTAAACTTCAAGAGGCTATGCAAAATCCTATGAAAATAATAGATGGCGTACAACAAAAAAGTATGTTAGTAAGTAGTAATGAGATGAACCCAAAACTATTTAATATAATAGATAGTACACCTGAAGGTAGTTTTACACAACCAATTAATACAGGTAGAGGATTTGTAGCATATTTTGTAAAATCAAAGTCAAATCAAGGAGATGGTGGATTTGAAATGGTTAAAAATAGCGTAGCTATGGCATGGTTACAAGAAGAGAGAATAAAAGCTAGTAAAAACTTTTTAAGTAAACTAAAAAATAGTGCAAATATTAGAGTTATTCGATTATGATTAAAAGATAATCTTATTTAAATTTATGGTTTTTGCTTAATTTTAAATAAAAGTATGGTATTTTTAGATTAAAAAAATAGGTGAGCGTATTGAGTATAGATTATAGAGCAGAGATTAAAAGACTAAAAGAGAAACTACCTGTTACAGTTGTAGGACACTTCTATCAAAGAGATGAGGTGTTTGAAATGGCTGATATTATTGGTGATAGTTTAGAATTGGCTAGAAAGTGTAAAACAGATAGTAATCCTTGGGTTGTATTTTGTGGTGTTGGATTTATGGGGCAGAGTGTAAAAGTTATTGCTCCTGAAAAAAGGGTTCTAATGCCAAAAGTTGCATGTTGTGCTATGGCTAGAATGATTGATAGTAGCTACTTTGATGATAGTGTTCAATATATGGTTGATAGAGGTGTACCAAAAGAGAATATTTTACCAATTACCTATATAAATAGTGATGCAACAGTAAAAGCAAAAGTTGGAGAGATGGGTGGAATGGTTTGTACTTCATCAAATGCCTATAAAATTATTGAAAAAGGTTTAGAGAGTGGGAAAAAGATACTCTTTGTTCCAGATAGATGTTTAGGTCAAAACTTTGCAAACTCAATGGGATTAAAGTCTTGTATAATAGGTGAAGGTGAGTGTGACCCTAAAGAGGCTGATATTATCTGTTTTAATGGTTTCTGTTCTGTTCATCAACTCTTTACTCTTGATGATATTGAGTTCTATAGAAATAGATACCCAGATATAAAAATAGCAGTTCACCCAGAGTGTGACCCAGAGATAGTTAATGCTTCAGATTTTGCAGGTTCAACCTCTCAACTAATTAAATATGTAGCAGAACTTGACCCCAACCAAAAAGTAGCAGTAGGAACAGAGTATAATCTAGTAAATAGAATGCGACCTAACGGAAACACTTTTGTACTATCTTCAACGAAACCAGAGTGTCCAACTATGAATGAGACTACGCTAGAAGATTTATATCTAACTCTTAAATCTATTGAAGATGAAAAGCCAATTAATGAGATAGTAGTTGACCCTCATACTGTTAAATATGCCAATTTAGCACTAGAGAGAATGTTAGCTATAAATTAAGTTTACCCATTTTATGGTTTTTAAAACCATAAAATGAAACTAAAAACTAAGTACTTATATATTAATGATAGTATCTTTTTCAATGGAAAATCATAGAAACCACAAAAATATCAAAAATAGTTTTTAATCTATGATACAATCATCTTCCATCTACTTTGGTTTCACCTCACTAGCTATTATTAAACCAATAAAATAACTTTCCTTTATAGGAATTGGCAGTTAAGGTGTCGTAGCCAAACTATTGTGGCTTAAGGTAATTGTTATTT
>JAMOOP010000022.1 GCA_027065385.1 Campylobacteraceae bacterium
GCAGTAATTCTTTTTTGAAAGGCTAATTTTAATAATCTATCTTCTCCATAC
The DNA here is from genome assembly GCA_027065385.1 of Campylobacteraceae bacterium. Classification (GTDB taxonomy): domain Bacteria; phylum Campylobacterota; class Campylobacteria; order Campylobacterales; family Sulfurovaceae; genus UBA1140. The sequence continues at coordinate 52 of JAMOOP010000022.1, forward strand.
TTATTGAGAAAATATAAAACACTTTTATAAAAAATCTCTCTTTTATTATCATTTTTATATTTGCCACTTTTTATATCGTTTTCTATCTTTTTTGCAATTCCGATATAACCATATCTTGCTAAAAAACTCATAACTTTACTAAATTTAGTCGATTTTAGTTTGACTTCGAATAGCCTTAAATCTCCCTTTTTATGGTCTTTAGAACGCTTTTTGTAATATTTGATAATTATTTTATCTTGTACTTTGAACTCTATTTTGTTTTTAATTAAATCTATTTTATTTCTGTATGTCGTCCAAACTTCTACAATTGCGTACTCAATATCTTTTTGAGTCAAATAGGGATTTGTTATAGTTGAAGCCAACTCTTTTATTAAATCAACCTTGGAATATTCTTTATATTTATCCAAATCCTTAAAAAGTATCTCTGATATATAGTTTTTAACTAATCTTAATTGAAATGCTTTATTAAATATCTCTTTTTCTTTTTTCTGATTTAAATTGTCAGGATAAAAAAATTTGGTAATGACCTCTTTTATCTTTTTAAATATCATCTTCTTTGCTTTTTCTTTTCAACTCTTTGATTAACTCTTCTGTCTTTCTTTTAGTTCGTCTTTTCCCATAGATTCGAGCTGTACAACTTGTTATAATGGAGATAAAATCTTGAATTATATCTTTTTCATCTGTATCAACACTGTTGACAACTTCAATTCTTCTACCTAGCTTATTTAAGAGAGTTTCTAAATAATTAAAACCAACCCGAGTTAATCTATCTTTATGTTCTACTAAAAGTATTGTAAAATCTTGGTCATCAAGTATCTTTTGTAACTTTTTTCTGTTATCATTAAAACCTGAACCAATTTCTGTATATACTTTATGAACCTTGTAACCTCTAGCATTTGCAAAATTTATCAACCTATCTTTTTGTGTTTCAAGGTTGTTTTTTCTAGTTGCTGTTGATACTCTGCAATAAATTATGACTTTTTCTTCTTTTTTATCTTCTCTTATATTCATAAGCCTATTATAAGTTTCACGAGTCACATAATTTAATTTATTGACTTTTACGAATTCTATTTTACCTTCTTTGTTCCAAGTATACAAAGTATTACGATGAATGCCTAAATCTCGTGCTAATATTGATATTTTTATCATAAAAAACCTATTTTTTTGTTAGAATATGTGAAATTATACTGTTTTTTTATTATATACAGATTAAATTAGGCGTATATTTATAGCTTTAGCTCTTAAATATTATTGTTTTTTGCTACTATTGAGATAAATATTTAAGACTAAAAAATTTACAACCTCTTTAAAAGTTTTAGCATCTCTTAAATTATTATTTGCAATACAATCTTTAAAAATAATAGTCTCAAAATAACTTAAGATAATTTCTCGTTTATATATAGGCTCTTTTAATACTTCAAAAAATGAGCCAAATCTCATTATCTCATCTACTATTTTTAAAGCTTCCACTTTTCTATCAATTAAATCAAATCTACTTACAATTCCTTTAATATTGAGTATTTCAGAAAATGATGGAGTTGTTACCATATCTTGAATATATCGACCACTTAAAAGTGTTGCATATTCACCATCAAGTAGAGAAGAGTTAGAACCTGTAATAAAAATCTTTTTTACTATCTCATTATCATATATAGATTTTACAAATTTTTCCCAATCTTTTACATTTTGAACTTCATCTAAAAAAAGATATTTAACCTTAGTTCCAGTAATTTTTTCCGACATTTCCAATATTTTATAAAGATGTTTACTATTACTATATAATTCAGAAAAATAGGGGTCATCAAGATTTAAATAAAGAATAGATTTTTTATCCACCTCTTTTAAAAGATGATTAATAATAAGTTTAAATAGTGTTGTTTTTCCTGAACGCCTAATCCCTTTTAATATATGATTTTTTCCAATGTAAATTATGAATAAGTAGAGCTTCTTCCAATTATAATTCCTAAAAATAGATATTTTTACTAATTATACTTAGTATAATATCTATTTTCAATTAATTTTTAATATTTATTTAAACACCGACCCCAATATACCCTTAATTGATGCTTGTATATCAGCAGGATAAACAATAAACTTAGCATTAGGTGATTTTGACATACTCTCTAAAGTATTAATATATCTATCTCCAAGTAAAAACATAGCAGGTAGTTCTTTTCCTTGTACTGCATCACTTATCATCTCAATAGCACTTGCACTTGCATTTGCTAAAGCTATTTGAGCTTCTGCTTCTAATTTTGAGGCTTCTAGTTTTCCTCTAGCCTCTAATATTGCTGCGTTCTTATTTCCCTCTGCTGTAGTCTCAATAGCTCTTCTTTCTCTTTCAGCTGCAGCCTGTCTCTCCATAGAGTCTTGCATAGAACCACTTGGATTTATATCTTGGATTTCAACAGATTTCACTGTAACTCCCCAATCTGCAACATCATCTATAATATTATCTTTTAGCTTTGCTTTTATCATCTCTCTATTTGATAATGCCTCATCTAATTTCATCTCTCCAATAATAGAACGAAGAGTTGTCATAATTAGATTTGAAATTGCTAGTTTAAAATCTTCTACTCCATATAGAGCATCTTTTGGATTAGTGACTCTAACAAAAGCTATAGCATTGGTTCTAATTACTGCATTATCTTTAGTAATAACCTCTTGTTGAGGAATATCCATAATAATATCTCTAGTTGATATTTTCGCTCTAACACTATCTACAAAAGGTACAATTACATTTAACCCTGGTTGAAGTGTTCTATTAAATTTACCAAGTTTTTGAATAATCCACTCTTCACCTTGTGGAACAATTTTAATTCCTTTATAGAGTGTAATAATAATCCCCATAATAAATACAACTAATATATTAAATCCTACCATATTAAATCCTTTATTTTATATTTTTTCAACTTCAATAAGTTGACCTTTTACATTTACAATCTTAACATTTGCCAAAAGTGGAATATCCTCTTTTGCTGTAGCGTGCCATATAGTATTACCCAATATTGGTGTATTAAATTTTACTTTTCCTCGTCCATTAGCATCAATTGGTTCTTCTACCACACCTTTTATTCCTATGGCGTAATTTGATTGCCCACTACTATCACTTTTATGATTTCTAAAATATTTAAAAAGTATTATTATAGCTATTACACTAACTATAGACCATACTAAAAGCTCTATATTTAAAGATAGCAGTAAGATTATATCAGCAATACCTACAACTATTGCCCCAATAGCTAAACCTAACATAAGAAAAGTACCAGTAAAAATCTCTGCAATAAGTAGTATTAATCCAAAAATAATCCAATGCCACCAAAACAGTTCATTAGTTAAAAATTCTAACATTTTTACTCCTAAAGTAAATAGAATTGGTTAAATAATATTATAGTGTTTTTTTATATATAAAATCAATAGAAAAGATAAAAATTAATTTAAATTAAATAAATCTGATAATTTTTTTATAAAATTATCCAATTATTTAAGCAAAAGAGAGAAGATACGATGTTATACTTGATAAATTTTTTATTTAAAAGGGACTTAAATTATGAAGAAAGCTACTTATTTACTTACTACTGTAACTATTTCACTGTTCTTAACAAATTGTGGAGGTGGAGGTAGTAGCAGTACTACAACAAATAACAATATAGATAATGATACAATAATTGAAAATCAACAAGATACAGCAACCAATAATATACCTAATATAAATACAAAATTTACAAGGGTTGGGGAAACAGTTATAGATAATAAAAGAGGATTAATTTGGCAAGATAATAATGAGGTTACATTTATATTTAAAAGTTGGCAAAGTGAAGATAATTACTATAGCTGTTTTAAAGATACTACTTCTGTAAAATGCCTTGATACAAGTGGAGATACAGCTGATACATATTGTAAAAATTTAGTATTAGATGGATATACAAATTGGAGATTACCAACAAGAGATGAACTTTTAACAATTGTTGATAAAGATAACTATCCAACAATAGATAAAACCTTTAAAAATAATCAAGCTAGTTTTTATTGGTCTTCAACTCCTGATAATCTTATTGTTAACTATGCTTTAGGTGTTTTTTTTAATGTGGGAAATGGTGGAAGTTATAATAAAAGTGATTTGGGAAATATTAGATGTGTAACTAAAAAATAGGCTAACAAAAGATATAAGCAATCTTTAGATATAATCGCAAAATTTTTTAAACCCTATAAGGAAACACAATGGAACATTTGAATGTATATTATGATAAAGATTGTAATTTAGATATTATTAAATCTAAAACAGTAGCTATGATTGGTTTTGGTAGCCAAGGACATGCACACGCAGAAAATTTAAGAGATAGTGGTGTAAGCGTAGTTATTGGACTAAGAAAAGGTGGAAGCTCTTGGGCAAAAGCTGAAGCTAAAGGTTTTGAGGTTTTAACTGTAGAAGAGGCATCTGCTAAAGGTGATATTGTTATGATACTTCTTCCAGATGAAAACCAAAAAGAGATTTATGATGCACAAATTGCTCCAAATCTTAAAGAGGGTGCTACCATTGCATTTGGTCATGGGTTCTCTATTCATTATGGAAGAATTATTCCATCAAGTGATATTAATGTAATGATGGTAGCTCCAAAAGCACCAGGTCATACAGTTAGAAGTGAATTTGTAAGAGGTGGTGGAATTCCTGATTTAGTAGCAGTTGATGCAGACCCAAGTGGAGAGACTCTTGAACTTGCTAAATCTTACGCATCAGCTATTGGTGGTGGAAGAACAGGAATTATTGAGACTACATTTAAAGATGAGACTGAAACTGACCTTTTTGGTGAACAAGCAGTTCTTTGTGGTGGTATTACAGCACTTATTCAAGCAGGGTTTGAAACATTAACAGAGGCTGGTTATCCAGCAGAAATGGCATATTTTGAGTGTCTTCATGAGACAAAACTTATTGTTGACCTTATTTTTGAAGGTGGAATTGCAGATATGAGATACTCTATTTCAAATACAGCTGAATATGGTGATATGATTAGTGGGCCTAGAGTAATTAATGAAGAGTCTAAAAAGGCTATGAGAGAAGTTCTTAAAGAGATACAAAATGGTAAATTTGCAAAAGATTTTGTATTAGAAGGACAGGCAGGTTACCCTAGAATGAATGCAGAAAGAAGAAACCTAAAAAATACAGAGCTTGAAAAAACAGGTGAAAGACTTAGAGCGATGATGCCTTGGATTAAAGCTAATAAAATAGTTGACCAAGAGACAAACTAATTTTTATATAAAAGTCAATAGTTAATATTGACTTTTTAATATCTCCCTTAGAATATGTAACACTTTCTACTTTTTTTATAAATTTCTTTTTTATTTCACTTAATAATACAATATACAATATATAATATATAATATATAATATATAATATATAATATATAATATACAATTAAATTTAATAAGGACAAAAATGAAAAAAGAAGTTTTAATTTTATTAAGTACAACTTTACTCTCTAATCTTTATGCAGGTTTTGATTTTGGAGGTAATAATGAAGGTTGCGAGGGTGGAAGTGGAAATTTTCAACAACAAATAGATGATTATAACAAGGATTATGAAAAGGCTATAACCGTAGGAACAATTCCTAAAGGGTTAAAAGATATTTATATATCACTAAAAAGTGATAAAGATGTTGATATAAGATTATATGATGTTAATGGTAAAAAAATTGTTCATTGGCCTTATGGAATATTAAATGATAAAGATAAAGATTCCACCACTTACAATGGTGTAACTGTAGAATATAGTGGATATAATGGAGATGGTACAGGTTTAGGACATGAGTATATTAAAATAACTGGTAGTACCCAAAATGATTTTATTATGAAAGCATTTGGTTATAAAGCAGGATATGCAAAAGTTGATTATTCTTGGAAAGGAAAAGAAAATTGTAGTGATAATACTACCCCTAGTGTATCAGGAAGTGGAGATTTTGAACAAAAAATTATTAGTAAAGGTATTGTGACTGTTGGAGATATTCCACCAAAAGTTAATAATCTTTATATAACTCTTAAAGCAAATAATGACTTAGATATTCAACTCTATGATAAAGATAATGGTACAGCTATTGTAAAATGGTCAAATATTCCAAAAGATTCAGGTATTCTTTTTGGTGATAAAAAACAATCTACCGATTATAAAGGAATGAAAATAGAGTGGTCTGGATATAATGGAGATGGTACAGGTAAAGGACATGAATATATTAAAATTACAGGTGAGACTACATGTAATTTAACTATGAAAGCTTATGGATATGAAGCTGGATATGCTAAAGTTCATTATGAGTGGGGAAAAGAGAATACAATAGAACCAACACCAACTATAGGTACAACAGAACAAAGTATTATAGATAGACATAACTACTATAGAAATTTAGATTTTACTGATAGTAGTTTAAGTTGGGATACAACTTTAGCTACCCACGCACAACAATGGGCAGACTATTTAGCTACAAACTATACACAAGCAAATGCCAATAGTGGAACTTCTCCCCATGCGTCACAATTTAATAGTACAACTCATGGATTACCTTATAAAGGAGAAGGCGAAAATATAGCATGGGCTAGTTCAAATTTAAATTATATTCTTGATAATCCAGTAGATATTACAAAGGAGGGAAGTGCTAGTTATATTAATGGTAAATTTGGTGCTGTAGATATGTGGGCTAATGAAAAAGCCTATTATGATTATGCTAGTAATTCAGGAAATGGTCATGTAGTAGGACACTATACACAACTTGTTTGGCAAAAAAGTACAAAAGTTGGTTGTGGACAAGCTATATCTAAAACTGATTATCCAGGTAGTCATATAGTTTGTAGATACTCTCCTGCTGGAAATATGGGTAGTGAAAAGCCATACTGTACAAATTATAGTGTCGGAAAATATTATAATAATGCAACTTTAAGTTTTACATCAGATATTATTAATAGTAAAACCTTTGCTAGTACAAAATTAATAGAAGATAGGGTAAACTGTACAATAACAGAAGAGAGTACAAAAACATTAGAGTTTAATAGTGATGGTTCTGGAACTTTCCACTCTTGGGATTTCTTTAATAATGGTGGATATGTAGTTGATTTTGTATTTACAAGCGTAATTGAAGATGGTATATTAAAAATGAGTGGAACAGTTGGAGGAAAATCGTCTATAATGAACCTTAAATTAATAGGTGAAGATACAACTTACTACTATGCAGAAGCTGAATGGTCTTTAGATAAAGATAATTCAGGGTATTACAGAAGAGCTATTCTTAAATTAGCTAAATAGAATGTCATCATCGCCATTTATGGCGATGGTTCTATCTATAAAAATGTACCATTTTAAACTTATCACCCATAATAGTTGGAGCAATAAGGGTTTTTATCTTATCTGCCTCTCTTAAATATCTATCTTGTGTAGTCTGTTTAGCAAACTGCTCTAATATATCTATAAGTCCAAATCTAATTAAGGCTCTAGCTTGTGTCTCATAACTATCTAATTTAAACCCTGCATCTATAAAGCTATCTATTACATGCCCAAAGTTAACATCATAGGTTATATCTGCACTCTGATACACCTCTTCTAACTTTAACTCCTCATCAAATAGTGGAAAGGTCTCATGTTTTTTATATACTCTTATGGAGAAATCATTTCTAACCAACCTCTCACCATAATCAAAGCTAACAAAGTCACAACTCTTAACCCCTTTAGCCATATCTGAAGCAAACTCTTCATAACCTACAGCCACTTCACCTTTTATCTGTCTATGTTTTGATGCAAACTCCAATAACTCTCTATCTGCTCTCTCCCATTTAATATTATGCTCTTCCACAAAAGCACTCTCTTTATCTTTTATAAGCTCACAAGGAAAGGCATCAAATATCTCATTTGCTACAAAAAAAGCATAATCTACCTCTACATCAGATATATCATTAAAGTGCGTAATATTAATATCATCTCCAAATCTCTCCTTTATATATCTTAGTTGCTCTTTTTGTACCTCTTTTTGTCTCTCTACAATTCCAAATTTAAGAGTTTTAATTAAACTAGGCTCTAATGTGTATAACCATTGAATTATATCACAAAGCAAGTACCCCTTATGAGCTCCAATCTCTATAAGCCACCCATCTTTTTTAAAACTATCCTTTTCCATTAATTTATAAAAATAGTTACCAATACTTGCTCCGAAAAATGAGCTTGTACTTACTGCCGTATAAAAATCTCCCTGTTTTCCTATGGCTTTAAAGTTTTTATAGTAGCCATTTTCTCCATAGAGCCACTCATTCATATATTTGCTAAATTTCATCTGTTTCCTTTTGCTTATAAAATATTATATCGAATTTTAGCAATAATAGATATATTTTTATTTAAGAGTTATGCTATAGTACGATTGTAAAACTTATATAGGAATTTGGGAATATAGAGTTTATTTATATTTTAGGAAAATATTTTAATGAAATTAAAAAACAGAATAAAATCAATAGCAATCGGTTCATTTGATGGGGTTCATTTGGCTCATCAAACTCTTATAAAACAGGTTGAGGCTGTAGTTATTATAGAAAAAAATCAAGCTACTATAACTCATGGATATAAACGAGTTGAGTTTATTAATAAGCCATGTTTCTTTTATCATTTTGAGATAGTTAAATCTCTTTTAGCCAAAGATTTTATAGATAGATTAAAACAAGATTTTCCAAGATTAGAAAAGATTGTTGTCGGTTATGATTTTGCTTTTGGATATAAAAAAAAGGGAGATGTAGCTATGCTTAGAGAACTTTTTGAAAAAGAGGTTGTAGTAGTTAGTGAGCTAAAATATAAAGATATATCTATTCACTCTTGTACTATTAGAGAGGCTATATTAGAGGGAAATATATCTTTAGCTAATAGCCTGTTAAATCGCAATTATAAAATTTGTGGAAAAGTTATAAAAGGGCAAGGTTTAGGTAAAAAAGAGTTAGTTCCTACTATTAATTTAACTGTTCAAAACTATATTTTACCTAAAGAGGGTGTTTATGCTACAAAAACCCTTATAGATAACTCTTGGTTAGATAGTATAAGTTTTTTAGGTCATAGAGTAACAACTGATGGCTCTTTTGCTATAGAGACTCATATTTTAAATAGAGATATAGATAAAGTATTAGAAGATATTGAGATAGAGTTTATAGATTTTATCCGTTCTAATAGAAAATTTAGTAGTTTAAATGAGCTAAAAAAACAGATAAATATAGATATTAAAAACTCTATTAAAAAATTAAACTATTTTAAAAAAGGTACTTCCACTTCCTGAAAAATACCACCCCTTTTTTTCCTCTTTTTTAAGCTCTGGATATACTATAAGAGAGGCTTTATATAAATCATTAACTATTATTGCATCTTTTTCTTTTAAAATATCTTTGGAGTTTAATTTTTCCCAACCTTTAAAAGATAATATATCTATTTTATTAAGTAGATGCTTTTTAAATGTTTTATATACTAGGGCTGTATTGCAGTGAATATTTGGGGTATATAGCTCTATATTAAGAGGTTCTTCTTTAAACTCCTCTACTACTTCACCAAAACCACTAACATTAGCAGAGTTATAATTATATATAAAAAAAGGAATATCAGCCCCTACTGTTGAGCCAATTTTGGCTAATGTTGGAGTATCTATATTTAGATTACAGACTCTATTTAAAAGTCTTAAAAAGGTAGCTGCGTCACTACTTCCTCCACCAAGTCCTGCTCCACTTGGAATATTTTTTTTAACAATAACTTTATGGTTTTTAAAAAAATCTTCTATAGTTGAAGAGTTATTTAAATGTTTTTTAATTGCTAAATATGATTTATATATTGTATTCTCTTCTACTAAAACGCCCTCACAGCCATCTATTGTAAAACTATTACACTTTTGTGGAATAAAAGATATAGTATCATAAATAGTAGTTACCTTTACAAATCTTGATAGTAGTGTATGGTATCCGTTTTTATGTCCTGTTATTTTTAAAAAAATATTTATTTTTGCATAAGCTTTTTCTCTCATTTTACCTCATTTTTTATATAAACCACCAACCATTCCAACTATAAATATATTTTGCCAACATATCATACCCCTTTTCTGTAGGGTGGGAATGATTATTTAAAGAGACCTCTTCTCTCCACTCTTTATCATCAACTAATTTATTAAAAATAGATAGATAGTTTACTCCTAACATATTACAAACTGTAGCATAAGCCTCATCATAAGTTTTTATACGAGCATTATGTTTATCATTATCTATAGCAGGAGGACCTATCATTACAACATTATATTTTGCTTTTGCTCTGCCTAGTATTAATCTAATATTTTTCATACTATTTACCAATGAGACTTTTACTCTTTTTTTCTCAATAATAGTATCATTTAATCCAAAAGAGAATACTGCACAATTTATAGAAAATTTAGGTAATCTAGCTTCAGCTTCTCTCTCCCATCTTGCTAAAATATCAGCTGAAGTATCTCCCCTTATACCTAAATTGTAGTGGGTAATTTTCTGATTTCTATTTTGGTTCATGGCACTTAATCTTCCACTCCAACCTAAGAAATATGGGTCTCCCACTCCATTTACAAACGAGTCTCCAATATAACAAATTCTAATATCTTCCATATCTAAACTCTCCTTAACAACTATTATAACAAAATAATAGTTTAAATTAGGAGTATAGATATAGTTAGTTAAGATTTATAAAAGTAGGTTTTTCTCTAAAGTTTTTTGTAATTGGAATTTTAATTAACATTCCATTTTTTAGTTTAAAATCTTTTCCTATAATATTTTTATTTGCTTCATAGATATGATAATACTCTGTTTTAGCTCCATAATACTGCTCTGCAATTTGATAAATATTAATACCATTTTCAATTTTAGTTTCAATCCAAGCTCTATTTTTTTCTATATTTTCATCTAAAGGAATAAAGTCACTATTGCTCTTTTTTTCTATTTTTGGCTTTGTAATATTGTCTTCATCTCCTACAAATACAGCTTTATCTAAAAGAGAAATACTATTATTTGTCTCTTTTGGTTTTATTTTTACGATATTTGGTATTATTTTATCTTTTTGAATAATCTCTTTTTTAACTTTTACTTTAATCTCTTTTTTAACTTTTTTAGTGATATTTATATCAATAGTTTTTTTATTAAATGTTTTATATTTATAAGAGTTGCTAGTTGGAACTATTAATCTATCACCTATAAATACTTGAAGGTCTTTACCTATTTTATCTTGGTTAGCTTTATAGATTTTATGATATTTTCTACTATCACCATAATATTTTTGGGCATATTTAGATAGACACTCACCACTTTGAACCTCTATAATAACATAGTCACTCTTTTTCTCTATAACTTTTATCTCTTTTATAGCAGGTTGAGTGTTTGTTGAATTATCTATATCTTCACCTGTTAGTTTTTTAATACTATTTTTAATTGTAGCTATTTTAGTATCTTTAATATTATTATTTTTCTCTTTTGTTATTTCTGCTAGTTGTTTTAAAATATCATTGAGTTTATTTTTTATATTTTCAATATCTCTATCTCTATCTTCTGGTGTTCTACTTTTAGAACATTTTAATTCACCCTTTTTTGCTGTATCATCACAACCTATAATATTCTCTTGAACCCTTAAAGAGTTTTTTGTATCATCAGTTAAAACAATATCATCTATTTTATCCTGTAATCCAATAGCTAGAATAATATTACTAGATATTATTAAAAGCAGAGCAGTTTTTTTCATTATATCCCCCTAAATTAAATATTTCCAAAAGTATTAAATTAATTTCAGAATGTATTATCTTCTGCTGATTGATTAGCTTCCTTAGCTTCTCTAGCCTCTCTTTCTGCTTCATAAGCATTCATCTGCATTCTAACTTCATTTATCTGTTCTGGTGTTACATTATCTTCAGCCGACCATACAACTTCAATATCTCCTCCATATTCAGCACCTATCTCTTCTATCTTAATAGCATACTCATTTACATCTAAACATATTGCTCTATGGTCTTCTTCTGTTGTATCATTGAGTTCTATATACCAACGACCAACTGGATTTGATTTAATAGTAGATTTTATAATAACAGCCATATTTATATCCCTTATTTTTTATTAATTAAATTGTAACTAAATAGCCTAATATAGCCATTGATATATATCAATAGCCTATATTATGATTTATATTCCAAAACCTTATCAACTAATATATCAGAGATTATATCTCTACTATTAACTATATTTTTAATCTTTAAATCTTTTAAAACATCTGCTTCAGATATATTTTTTACTTTAACAATAGTATTAATATCTGCATCAAAAGAGTCAATATTTTCACATATAAGTCTCATTTGGTGTTCATTGCTAATTGCTACAATAACAGCTAAAGATTTTCTAATACAGAAGTGGTCTAATACACCTTTTTGACCTGCATTTGCTAAAAAGATAGACTCCTCACCATTTTGAATAGCACTATCTACCAATTTTATATCATGCTCTAAAATAACATATAGTAGATTTTTCTCTTTTAGTTTTTTAGCCAATTTTTTACCAATAGCTCCATATCCACATATAATAACATGGTTCTCATACCCTGTAGATTTTAAGGCTCTCTCTCTAAGTTTAGTAGGCTCTTTAAACATAATGTTAGCTATAGATTTTATATTATTTAATATAAATGGAGTTAAAACCATAGATAAAACAACAGTCATAATCATAATTTGATTTATATCAGAAGATATAAGCTGATTACTAAAGGCTAATGCAAATATAGCTAAAGCAAACTCACCAACTTGCATAAGAGATAATGAACTCTTAATTGCTGTTCTACTCTGCATAAAAAATCTTAAAGAGATAAATATAATTAGAGCTTTTAGTAACATAATAGCAACTAATAAGGCTAAAATAACTGTACCATGCTCTATAGCAATAGATGGCTCTATCTGCATACCAATAGTTACAAAGAAAACACCTAGTAAAATATCTCTAAATGGAACTAGGTCAGCCTCTATTCTATAACGATATTTAGTCTCTGCTATTGTCATTCCTGCTATAAACGCTCCAAGAGAGTAAGAGAAACCAAATAGCTCTGCTAAAACTGATGAGGCTATAACTGTTAAAAAGACTGAACCTAAAAATATCTCTTCTGAATTTGATGATATTACCCAATTAAAAAATCTCTCTATAAAGAACTTACCAACTGCAAATAGAATTATAAATACAACAATAGCACTAACTAAAGTATTAATTAGAAGTTCCGATACTGAACTATTATCAGATGTGAAAATGGAAATCATTAATAAAATTGGAATAACTGCTAAATCTTGAAATATAAGAATTCCTACAGCAATTCTTCCATAACCTGTATGTATCTCATTTTTCTCATTTAGTACTTTTAAAACTATAGCTGTAGAAGATAAGGCTAGAGCAAAACCTACAACAATAGCACTTTTTATATCTAAATTAAATCCAAAACTTGCAATAGTTGTGAATATAAAACCACTAAGTATTACCTGTAATGCACCATATACAAAAACCTCTTTTTTCATAGATTTCATGTGTCCTATAGAGAACTCCAAACCTATAGTAAACATTAAAAATACAATACCAAATTCAGCTAAATGAGATAGAGTCTCTTTAGAGTTAAGACCAAAATCAAATATTTGCATGGTAATAAGACCTGTAAATATATAACCTATAACAGTTGGTATATCAAATTTTTTTAAGAATACATTTATAATTGTAGATATGGCTATAGTGGCTATTAATATAAGTAGTATATGTTCCATCTATTCTCCCCCTACTCTACTATAGCTCTAAATCCCATACGGAACTCTTTAAAGGCTGGGATTTCTTTAAAATAAAACTCTATATAGTTATATCTTTTTCCACTTTTCTCTTCCGTTGAAAGAGTAGCTCCACCATCAGTTGAGTAACTAATAATACACCCTCCATTACATATAGCAGAGCCAACTACATATTGAGTCCCTTTTGGAATGGGATTTTTTACAATTATATCTCTTCTAGCTTCACTATTGCTATTGGTAAGTTTATTAATATATACAACTGTTGTTCCAACTGGTACTGCTTTTACTGGTATATTTTTTCCATTCTCTTCTTTAAAAGCAAAACTTTCAACTGTTATATTAATAAGTCTATTACCAAAATTTCTATTAATCTCTATGCTCTCTTCTTGGTTAAACTTATCATCATAATTCATAGTCTCACCCATAGCATATAGTATAGGTGATATAAAAAGTAGTGTAGCTAAAATATTTTTTATCATAATTTTTCTATCCCATTGTAATTTTTATTCCCACTCAATTGTAGCAGGTGGTTTAGATGAAATATCATAGACTACTCTATTAATCCCATCAATCTCATTAATTATTCTTCTACTCATTCCCTCTAATACATCGTGAGGAATATGTGCAAATGTAGCAGTCATTCCATCAACTGACTCTACCATTCTAATACATACTGTATTATCATAAGTTCTATTATCACCCATAACTCCTACAGATTGAACATTAAGTAAAACAGTAAATGCTTGCCACACTTTATCATAATATCCTGTAGCTCTCAACTCCTCTTGCATAATAGCATCACTCTCTCTTAAAAGTCTTAAAGCCTCTTCATTAACTTCACCCATAACTCTAATAGCTAATCCCGGTCCGGGGAATGGGTGGCGACCTATCATATTTTTAGGAAGTCCAAGCTCTAACCCTAATTTTCTAACCTCATCTTTAAAAATCTCTCTAAGAGGTTCAACAAGTTCAAATGTCATCCACTCAGGAAGTCCCCCCACATTATGGTGAGATTTGATAGTCTTAGATGGACCTTTTACAGAAACAGACTCAATTACATCTGTATATAGAGTTCCTTGTGCTAAAAATTCTACGCCTATATGTTTACTAGCCTCTTTATCAAAAACCTCTATAAATTTTTCACCAATAGCTTTTCTTTTTTGCTCTGGGTCAGTAACTCCTTTTAGAACTTCCATAAACTCTTCTCTAGCATCAATAGTAATTAAAGGAATATCAAGAAGTTTAAACATATTTTGCACATCTCTAGCCTCATCTTTTCTAAGTAACCCTTGGTCAACAAATACACATATAAGTTGCTCTTTTGGTAGAGCTTCATGAAGTATAGTAGCTACTACTGAACTATCAACTCCACCACTTACACCACATAGAACTTTTTTATCTCCTACTTGTGCTTGTATCTCTCTTATTTTCTCTTTAGCAAAACTTCCCATATTCCAAGTACTACTACAGCCACAAATATATTTTGCAAAATTTTTAAGAAGTTTAGTTCCCTCTTTTGTGTGGTGAACCTCTGGGTGGAATTGAAATGCGTAAATCTTTTTCTCTTCATTAGCAATTCCTGCATAAGGTGAATTTTCACTTGTTCCAATCACCTTAAATCCATTGGGTAACTTTTCTGCTCTATCTCCATGGCTCATCCATACTGTTTGATTATCACTCATACTTTTAAATATTGGTGAGTCGCTTATAGATAGTTTTGCTTTTCCATATTCGTGGTGGTCTGCAGGAACAACCTCACCTCCAAAGTGTTGAGTAATAAGTTGCATACCGTAACAAATACCCATAATAGGTAAATCTAAATCCCAAATCTCTTCACTAGGTTTATAGGCATTTTCGGCATAAACAGAAGCTGGACCACCTGAAAGAATAATACCTTGTGGTTTTCTAGCTTTAATTTTCTCTATATCTTCTCTATAAGGAACTACTTCACAATAGACCCCACTCTCTCTTAATTTTCTCGCTATTAGTTGTGTATATTGTGAGCCAAAGTCTAAGACTAAGATTGGTACTTGTTTCATTGAAATTCCTTTAGTTTCGTTATTGAAGTTTCTATTTTAAAATGAATGAGATTATACAATATATTTTACCATTTTCTTAAAGAAAATTCCATCTTAATTATAAAAGTAATAGTGTAAATACGAATTTGAGTATTTTACATCTGCTTTTAAGTTTAATTGACCATTATCAATAGATAAATTTATCTTTTTAATTATAATATTTTTATGCAAACATATAAAAAAGTAGTTCTTATTACAGGTGCTAGTAGTGGAATAGGTAAGGCAACGGCTATATATCTATCTCAAAATGGTTTTATTGTTTATGCAGGAACTAGAACCCCTAAAAAACTCTTATCTATAAAAAATAAAAATTTAATTCCAATAAAATTAGATGTAACAGATTTTAAAAATATAAAAGAGGCTATATCTAAAATAGAAAAAATAGATATTTTAATAAATAATGCAGGATATGGTTTGGTCTCTACTGCTAACCATATATCATGGAGAGGAGATTATAATTTAGCTTTAAAAGAGGCTAAAGAAAAACATAAAATCTTAATGGTTTTACTTATAAAATCAAACTGTTTTAAGTGTAAAGAGGTTGTAAAAAATATATAGATAAATTAAATCAAAAAGTTATAGGAGTTATTGTTAATATAGATAATAGAGATAGTTATCCTATTGAGTTATATTGGTCAAATATATATCCCACACTATTTTTTGTAGATAGTAATAGTGAAAGATTTATATATGAACCTATATATAACTTAACCTATATGCAAAATATCAAACTGAATATACCAAATAAATATAGATAAAATATATCCCAAAAGAATTGTCCACGCATATTTCATGTGAGAACTAAATGTATAAATTCCATGAAGTTTACCCATAACACCAACACCAGCAGCACTACCAAAAGAGATTAAACTTCCACCAACACCTGCTGTCATGGTTACTAACATCCACTGCTCTTGTACTACCATAGGATTACTTCCCATATTTGGGTCTGCTTTTAGCACAGCACTCATTACAGGAACATTATCTACAATAGCAGATAGAAAGCCCACAGCAATATTTACAGCAGTTGCCCCAAATTGGTCATAAAGTGAAGTAAAGTACTCTAAGAACCCAACAAAATGAAGACCTCCAACAGCTGCTAAAATACCAAAGAAGAATAGAAGCGTATCGTTTTCAACTTTAGCAATCCAAGCAAATACATTAACCTCTGTAGGTGAGTCACTTTGATTTAATTGATATACATATAGTTTAAGAATAGCTAAACCAAACATCATACCCCACATAGCAGGAAGATGAAGAGCTTGGTGAGAAATAATTGCTAAAGAGATAGTTAAAGCAAAAAGTCCAATAATTATTTTTCCACCCTCTTCTATAACAGCTTTTTTCTCATTACTATTAAATGGTGGCATTCCTGATGGTATAAATTTACTAAGTAAAAATGCAGTTAAACCCCAACCTAAAAATGATGCAGGGAATAAAAATAGAAATTCAGTAAAATCTGCTCTACCATCAACCCAAACCATAAGCGTAGTAATATCACCAAACGGACTCCAAGCCCCTCCTGCATTGGCAGCTACAACAATATTAATAGCACTAGGAACTAAAAACTCTCTATTATCTTTATCTATAGTAATAAGTACAGTTGAAAGAATTAGAGCTGTAGTTAAGTTATCGGCTACAGGTGAGATAAAGAACGCTAAAAGCCCTGTAACCCAAAAAAGTTTTTTATAACTATAACCTTTTGAAACTAATCTATAACGAAGTGCAGAAAATACACCTCTATCTATCATAGCCTCAATATATGTCATAGCGACAAATAAGAAAAAGAAAATCCCCGAAATTTCAACAATAAGATGTTCAACCTCTTTTTCTAAAAGGTGTCCATCAAGTCCATTAATCGCAAAATAGAGACCAATTAACATAAAAATACCAGTACCAGCTAAAAGTGCTGGTTTGGCTTTGTTAATACGGTATTTATCTTCTGTAGCAATAAAATAGTAACCTATAACAAAAACTGCTAAAGATAACCACCCAACCCAAGTTGTTGCTAAGTTTAAATCATGCATATTTACTCCATATAATAATTTTGATATATATGTATTATAGTAGAAATTCATAATTTTTCCTAAATATCAAATAGCTGATATTTAAAAGAGTAAAATAGTCTCATTTAGTAACACACTATAAGGTTGGAAAGTATCATTAATATGTATTTCATACCTTTCTACACAACTTAAATATCCAATCCCATCATATCCCCAATCTGCTCTTTAAAGGCAAAAAGAGAATCAACATCATAAATCTTTAAGACATTCATCATCTTCATAAAGACCCAAAGAC
>JAMOOP010000023.1 GCA_027065385.1 Campylobacteraceae bacterium
TGCCCTACAACCTGATATTGTGCCGTTTGTCTATATCGTTTACTAAGTTTGGTATTTAGAGAGTCAATTTCTAAATTTTTATTAAACTCCCCATTTTTATAGAAATATTCCCATTGTCTATTGGAAATATCATAAGATAACTCTCTATACTCTTTTAATATCTCTAAAATCTTTTTCTGTTTTCCAATATTTATTGAATGTTTAAGTTTATATGTTCTTAATATTGTTTTTTTCATCTTCTTCCAAAAACTTAATAATTTCCTCTATTACTTGAAACTCTTGCATAAATAGCAACTTTTGTCAAATCAATATTTTTTTCATTTATAACTTCGATTAAAATTTGACCATCAGCATTTTTAAAGCTATTTGGAATTTTCCCTGCATTAAATCTATTCCATGCTGTCCGATAAGTAACTGAATGGCTCTTTGCATAATCACATAATTTAATATATTTCTTCATAAAAGAATTTTAACATAGAAATATTTAATATTATTTTAAATAGTATGCTATAATTCTAAATACATATTAATGATACTCTTATTTACAATCAATTAATTCTTTTAACTCTCTCTTAAGACTATTTAATCTATCTTTTAATGATATAAGTGTATCTAATGACTCAATAACAGCGTCCTCTTTTTTAAATACCTCATCAGAATTTTTATCTTCCATGACAGCAAGTAACTCCATAAAATCTTCTATATTCTGCTCTACAGCCTCTATAGATTTAGTTGTTATAGATATGGATTTAGTAGCATTTAATATAGATATATTTATCTTCTCTATTAGATAATTATAGTTTTTTGTTATTTCTTGTAACTTTTCTTCTTTTGAGTCTATAGGTATGGGAGTTATACCTTTAATTGTGGATTTTTCAATAATATCTTTTGATGTTTTTGAAAACTTATATATAAAAGATATAATCTCTCTTACTTGTGTAAATAGATATATAAGCAAAATTAAAAGTATAATAAAAAGAGTTCTCTCTATCTGTTTATATTTTTCTATACTATTATGATACTTTATCTCTCTCTCTTTAATAACTCTATCAAAAACTACAATAAGGTCAATATTAATAGTATATATATCATTTACAAGTTTTTCTAAAACAATTGAACTATATGGTGTAGCAAAACTTTGCTCTTTTATAAATTTGGATACTTTAGCATAAAATCTATTCCAAAGTAGAGTATTATTTGGATATGTTATATCAAGGAGTCTATTTTTATCTTTATTTAAAAACTTTTCTATTGTATTCCTTAAAATTTTAGAAGAACTATCTCTTTTCTGATATATATATAATATAGATTTTGCTATCTCTTGTGTAAATGCTTTTTGCTGATTTATCTTTTCTAAAGCTAAAATATTTTCTCTATTATCTTTTGCTATTTTATTAGAAAGTAGTGCTAATACAATTAAAAGGGTAAAAACTAAACTACCTACTACTTTTATCTTATTCATTATATATCCTAATTAATGCTTCTTGATTTATTATTATAACTTTACCTTTATCAATATCAATAATACTATTTCTTTTTAGCCTATTTAATACACGAGAGAGGGTTGAGGGTTGAATATGTAGCATTAAAGAGACATCATATCTCTTTAGACGATTAAACATATCTAAACTATTAGATAACATCATAGCAACTTTAGATACAGAGTCAAATATAAACTCTCTATTTACTAAATCTTGTAACTGTTTAGATTGTCTTATTATCTCATTGGCAAACTCTAAACATAAAATTCCACTATCTAAAAAGAGCCTTTTAAACTCTCCATAATCAATAGTTAAAATTTGAGAGTTTTCAATAAGTTGAATATTTGAATATGAGATAAGATATTTATCTTTAACTGTTGATATTTCCGATAATATATTACCACTATAGATATAATATAAAAAGATTTCATTCTCATGTTTATCTATTTTATAAGCCTTAGCCAAACCATTAACTAAAAAAAGTAATCTTTTCTGTTTACTCTTTTCATAATATAATAGATAATCACTCTTATATTTTTTAAGAGAGGAGATAGTAACTAACTGTTCTATTTCATTACTATTTAGATTAGAAAAAAAATCTAATTTAGAAATAATCCTTTTAATCTCTATCTCCTTTTAACTCTTTTATTTTACCTTAAAATACTTTTCTTTAAGAGGTGTAAATTGACTTAGTTTTTTATCTTTTTCTAATCCTAACTTTTTAACAGCTTTAGGATTTACTATATAAAAGCCTAAAACGGACTCTACCTCATCACCCTTTTGTAATTTTCTACTAAATGATAAAACTCTTTTTTCATTAGCTTTTAACATACTATCTTTTACAACTTGTGTAGCTAACCACGGCATAGATGGCTTATTATCTGTTCCTATTACTTTAATAAACTTATAGCTTTTTAACTCTTCTATTTTTCCATCTCTTTTAAGTGTAGTTCTTAACTCTACTACTCTTAAAGGGTGTGTTAAAAGATTGTGTGGAGCTTTATTATGGATAATTATATCAAAACTATTATCTAGTTTTTTATAATCTATATCAATATATTTAGATAAAAGTTTAGGTTCATTTCTAACACCTGCAAATCCATGAAAGGCATGTTTTTTTGAAAATCTAATATTAGTTGAACTTCCCTCTACTTTTGGCATGTGACAAGTTATACAGTTACTCTTTTTATCTTTAGCACCTTTTGTATCTGTTCTACATACATCAAACCCATTATCATTTTGTTTATGAGAGTGACAACCCATACATACTTTACCTGTATAGTAATTCTCATTTCTATAATCTATATCATGATATGGAGAACCTGTAGTTTCTGTAACTAACCCAAACCAAGAACTCTTCTCTTTATAAACAACCTTTTTATTTTCCATTCCCTTTTCAGCAGAATATAGAGTTTTATCTTTTGTCTCATAAATATTCTTATTTGCTTTTGGGTGTTCTTCTATATCTGTTATACTATGACAACTAATACATGTCATTCCACTATGAGCATTATTATCTGGTGTGTGACACTTTGCACATTTATAGTTACCTTTAACTTTAGCTGGGTGTTTATCCCATACAGCTTTATGAACTTTATCCTCTTTTATAGATGATTTTTTATGAATAGATTTCTCAAATTCACTAGATATAATAGGGTGGCAACCCTTACAAGTATTTAAATCATTAGCAGTAAGCTTTAATGATAAAAGTATTATTATGGTTAATAATAGACGCATTTTCAAATCTCCTTTTTAAATAAGAGGAATATTATCTGATTTGTCCTATTTTACTATTGACCTGTATCAATATAAGCAGATAATATAATTATATTAACTATTAATTAATTAGGTGAACCTCCCCACCCTTCTAGTAAAACTAGATAGGGTGGGGCTTCCTTTATGGAAAGTTTTATAAGAGTCAGATATATACTCTTAAGGGTTGGAACACAAACCCTCTACCTGCTATCTCTAAAAT
>JAMOOP010000024.1 GCA_027065385.1 Campylobacteraceae bacterium
ATATTGGCATGTTTTTCCCTAAAGTGGATAAAAAGAATCGGCAAAATCATGAGAATAATGTATTGTGGGATGTTATAGTAGGTGGAGGGTATGAAAAGACGGGGTGATTTTGTCTAAAGTGTAGTTAGAAGTTTGGCTATCAATTTACTAAATATTAATAAAATTTCAAACAAAACACAAGTTCGTAAATTATTTGCTTGGGGGGCTTTTGATTTATTTTCCTTAAAGGGAATTTGATTTTGAATTACCGTGCCAATATGGTGTATTGTTTGACCTTTTTTGTAATTTTTTACTCCTAATTTGGATTTAAATAAGTTCCACTCTATAAAGTTGTGTGAGATATATTTTTCTATAAATTTTTTGTATTTACTATACATGTTTTTGATTATATCTTAATAAGCATTATATTGATATTTTTTCGATAAAATTCTTTTTATGAATAATACAATTTTTACAGATAAAGAACCACTATCAACCGATTTTTGTATGTTAGATTATGAGTGTGCTTATTTACCAGATAAGAGTGTTCGTATGAACTATAAATATATAGAAGAGGCAACAAAAGCATACAATACAGCATTAATTCACCGTGGGTGGCGTCGTTTTGGTTGTTACTATTTCCACCCAATCTGTAATGGGTGTAATGAGTGCAAATCTATTCGTATAGATGCAAATGAGTTTAATTTAACTAAATCACAAAAAAAGTCTATAAAGAGAAATAGAGATACAGAAATTATTATACAAAAACCAACAATAACCCAAGCACATATTGATTTATATAATAAATATCACAGTTTTAAACATAAAAAAGATGATTGGTCTCATAGAAATATCTCTCCAAGAGAGTATAAAGAGAATTTTGTTGAAGGTGCGCATGATTTTGGAAAAGAGGTACTTTATCTAAAAGATGGAAAAATTATTGGTGTTGATTTAATTGATATTCTTGATAACGGAATATCATCAATATACTTCTATTATGACCCAGACTACGCAAAACTCTCTCTTGGAACATACTCTTTACTCTATCAAATAGAGTTAGCAAAGGTATTAGAACTACCTTGGATTTATTTAGGATATTGGGTAGATGGATGTAAAGCTTTTGCTTATAAACCAAAATTTCAACCTCAAGAGATATTAGATGGCTTTCCAAAAGTCGATAAAATCGCAAATTGGAAACCATTTTATAATATATAAAAATATTTTAAAATATTTTAAAAACAGATACTAACATTGCCAAAATGCCAATGTTTGGATTATCTCTATATTTTGGGAAATTTCTAATTTTATGTAGAAAAAGTGTAGAAAAACTTTACTATTAAACCAAATATATAATATAATTATCATATACCAAGTATATAGTTGAGTTAAAAAACATTTATAAACGAGAGAAAGGAACCCCCGAAATGAATATTAAAAAGCTTACCTCCACACTCATAATTGCTTTATTGAGTGCATCTACTCTAACACAGGCAGAACCTTGTATAAATTGTGTTGCTACAATTGTAAAAGTAGATACAAAAGAGAGTAATACAGTTAATACATTTAAAGTCGCTCATCAAGAAAAGAAAGAGAATATCGCTTCAATACAAGATGATGGCTTTATTCCATTAGATAATAATGAAGAGGTTACCGACCCAATAATTGTAGTTGATAATCTTGAAAATAAAATAAATAACACACAAAAACTATATGCTTGTGATGATACATATAAATTAGTATGTGATAATGTAAAACAAGTATGCGAATGTGTATAGAACCTTACTCGGGGGAGGGGTTCTATAGGGTATTTATTTAAATATCTTGCTCAACTACTTTTTTAAAGTTATCAAAATATATAGATTGAAGAGTATCTATTTCCATTTTAACTTCATTTAGTTTAAATATATCTCCACCTACTTTTCCAATAATATCAACTTTTAATCCTAAACCTTTTGCCATATCAACTACAGCTTCTAAGTTCTCTTTACTTCCAACCTCTAAAATAGCTCTACTTTGAGACTCATCAAAAATTGCTCTCTTATCTTCAACTCTAACACCAACCACTACTCCAAGCCCTGATACAGCCGACATTTTAGCTAAAGTTATAGCAAGTCCCCCCGAACTTAAATCTTTTGCCGAACATAAAAGACCCTTTTTGTTTGCTTCAATTACAAGCTCCCAAAGTCTAAGCTCTTTTGTATAATCAATGTCCGAAATTTTGCCAGAAGTTTCATTAAATAGCTCTTTAATATATAAAGAACCTCCAAACTCCATACCTGTTGTTCCAATTAGTAACAGATGGTTCTCCTCTTGCTGAAAAGATGATGGAAGAACTGCTCTTTGGTCATCATTAACCCCAACCATAGCAATAGCAGGAGTTGGAAATACAGAAACTCCATTTGTCTCATTATATAAAGAGACATTTCCACTAACAACAGGAGTATTAAGCTCTTCACAAGCCTCTTTTATTCCATCACAAGCTCTAGCAAACTGCCACATAACTTCAGGATTTTCAGGATTTCCAAAGTTAAGACAATCTGTAATTGCTAAAGGTCTAGCTCCACTCATAGCCACATTTCTACCACTCTCCATAACAGCTAAAGCTCCACCCTTTTCTGGGTCAATATAGCAGTATCTTGGATTACAATCACTGCTCATTGCCAAAGCCTTACCTGTCTCTTTTACTCTAATACAACTATCGTCTAAACTTCCACCAAATTTAATAGTATTAGTCTGAACCATAGAGTCATACTGCTCATATATCCAAGCTTTATCAACTACTTCCATAGATGATATAAGCTTTTCAAATGCTTCTTGATTATCTATTTTTGGATAACTATCTATAGTTTTATCTTTTATCTCATCTAAATATTTTGGTCTGCTTGTTGGTCTATCTAAAATAGGTGCTTCTTCACTAACTGGTGCTATTGGCATATCACAAACCCTCTCTCCATGCCAAAATAGCTCCATTCTTCCACTATCAGTCACCTCTCCAACTATTGCTACATCTAAGTCCCATTTTTGGAAAATCTCTATAATCTCCTGCTCTCGCCCCTTTTTAGCACAGATTAACATTCTCTCTTGAGACTCACTCAACATAAAGTCATAAGGTGTCATTCCCTCTTCTCTTGCTGGAACTCTATCTAAATCCATTCTCATTCCAGATCCACTTTTACCTGCCATCTCAAAAGCAGAACTTGTAAGCCCAGCGGCTCCCATATCTTGAATACCAATAACAGCATCTTTTTTAGTTTTAAATAGCTCTAAACAGGCTTCAAGCAAAAGTTTTTCTGTAAATGGGTCACCAACTTGAACCGTTGGTCTTAAGGATTTACTCTCTTCTGTAAAGCTATCACTACTCATAACAGCTCCACCTAAACCATCTCTTCCCGTTTTACTCCCAACATACATTACAGAGTTACCAATCCCCTCTGCAATTCCTAAAAATATCTCATCACTCTTTACTAACCCCAAAGAGAAAGCATTTACTAAAATATTTCCATTATAGCTCTCATCAAAACTAACCTCACCACCAATAGTAGGAACTCCCATACAGTTACCATAATCGCCAATTCCCTCAACTACACCCTTAACTAAGTGTCTTTGATATTTTGCAGTTTTATCACTATTTGTTATATTTCCAAACCTTAAAGCGTTCATATTAGCAACAGGTCTAGCACCCATAGTAAATACATCTCTTAAAATTCCACCAACACCAGTAGCAGCTCCTTGATATGGTTCTATAAATGATGGGTGATTATGTGACTCCATTTTAAATACAGCAGCCATACCACCACCAATATCAATAACACCTGCATTTTCACCCGGCCCTTGTATTACCCATGGGGCTTTTGTCGGAAAACCATTTAGATATTTTTTACTAGATTTATATGAACAGTGTTCACTCCACATAGCAGAGAATATTCCAAGCTCAACAATATTTGGGTGTCGTCCATCTAATATCTCCAATATATGTTGATACTCTTCTTGGCTTAGTTTATGTGATTTTAGTACTTCATCTAAATTTTCTAATGGTTTTGACATGCTTTATAGTTCCTATATAGATATTTTTAAGTGCGTCATTTTATCAAAAAGTACTAAATATCGGTTGAAACTATAGATTAAAACTTTTCATGTATATAAGTTGTTAAGAAAGTACTCAAATCTATCTCTTTTTTATTATCTACGGCATCTCTAGCCCCATATATACATGAGTTTTTATATTTAGAGTCCATATATGGAGAACCCACCGTATCTATACACATCTCTTTTGTACTATTTAAAACTTTATCTCTACTTATATTATCTTTTAATAGACTTTTAGAGTACTCATAACCTAGTTTATAATATGTGTGGTATCTCTTTAACATAATTTTTGAGTGGGCATCTAGTATGCTAATTAGAGATAAAATTGTTATAATTTTTTTCATAATTTTTCTTTAAATAATTATCTTTCTTTAACACATCTAATACGAGATTCTCTATATTGATTTTTAATAATTTCATAATAAATTCCTTTATAAAAATACACAACCCATGCGTTAGACGAATCTGATGAGTCTGTAGATGACCAATAAAAATAAAAATCAGAAATAAATCCATTTTCTTTATAGCAAGATTGATAAGATTTATTTTCACTATCATCACTTTCAGGGTTTCCTCCACAATCTATAATAACTTGTTTTAATGTATCAATAGTAGGCAGTTCACTATTACTAGCATTACAAATTGTATTAGCATTTTCCCAATTTGCTTGGCAATCATTAATAGTATTATTATATATGCCACCATTATTTTCACAAATATTTTTTGATGGTTTTATCCATTTCCCATATTGAACTTCTTTACCATCTGTCATAGACAAAGGAGTTGGAGTTGGATTATTATTTTGTTCAATAATTTGACTACTCTCTTCTTGAGTTATAATTAATTTATCTGCAGTCTTTTTAATCTCATTATCTATACAAGTTTGATTGTCTTCACAACGATTAATATTATCTGCTTGTCCTTGATTGTCTTTGGTTTCATCTCCCATCTCTTTGATAGATGCTTTTACAGCTGTTTTACTATCTAAGCCTTTTTCTCTAAGTGTATTTATATTATTTTCTAAAGTATCTAATAACATTACATAATATTTATCTTGTGCTTCTTGATTTTGTAAAGTTCTAAATTTATTTGCTATATCTTTATTTAAAGTATTATTATCTATCATGGATTCTAAAATAGAAATCTCCTTACTCTCATTATCATTTTTTCTAGTTTTAAATCCATTAAAGTTAAGAGTAAATTTACCATTATCATAATCTATTTTTGATGTATCTTGTAATTCTACTAAAATAGGGAATTCTGGATTATAGGTTTCCAAAAAGTATCTACCATCAGCTGTTAATGAAATTTTTTCCAATATATTATCAATTAACTCATCTTTTTTAATAATAATTTTAGTAAATAATTCACCATTACCACAAATTCCATCTTTATTACTATCTTGACATATATTAACAACTATCTCCTGTGGAATTCCAACAAATTGCAGTATCTTTTGTAATAACTCTTTTGCTTCTTTGCTACTACTTTCTCCTCCTCCACAACTAGTAAAGCTTAGTAGTAGAATTATATTTAATATAATAAATATTTTTTTTATCATTATTTATCCTTTCAATTGATGTCTATTACAATAATACTACTATTTTTTTTAAATAAACTAAAATTAGTGGAATAAAAGTTGTAAAAATATGAAGTCCAATACCAGCAATTCCTGCACCTATATATCTTAATATAGCTCTACTCTTTTCTGATTTTAGAGCAAATATTCCAATAAATACACCTAATATATGTATTAAAGATGTGCTAAGTACAAATCCTAAAGAGAATAGAAAAGGGTTTAAGATATTTGGCATCTCTACTCCATGTGCATATCCGTGAAAAATTCCAAAAAATGATATAAATAGAAGTCCAATCTTTACACTAATATATCTCTCTGTAGCAATAGCAACTCCAAGTAAAAATACAGAAGTAGCAATTCCTACCTCAAAAAGTGGAATATCAATCTCTAATATACCTAAAACTCCTCCAACTATCATAAAAGTTACAAATGTAGCAGGAACAAACCATATAGCCCTGCCTCCAATTTGAGCACTCCAAATTCCTACACTAACCATTGCTAAAAAGTGGTCAAATCCCAAAACAGGGTGTTCAAATCCCGATAAAAATCCTGTTCCCCCTACTTGATGAGCATTGGCTATAGATGATAGTATTAAGATATATATTATTTTTCTCATTTTAGAAGATGTCCTTTCTCTTTTAATAGATAAGTTGTAGTAATTTTAGAGAAAAAATCACAACTTTCTTTACTCTCAACTATTTTATCTCTCCCTCCTATAAAAACCTCTACTACTACACCCCTTTCTATTAACTCTAAAAGTTTATCTTTACTCCAAATATAAGATAATAAAGCCTCTAACTCCTCAATAGTTCCTACTTTTAAATATTTTTTTAAATCTATATTAGATGGATATGATACATTTTCCAAAAAATTTTTTATGTAACTATTTTTATCTATTTTAAAATATTTAAGTTGAGTTCTAATAAAACTCTTTTTATGGTTCTGAAAAAAGGCAGGGGAGAGTAGTATTAATCTATCTACTCTACTTTTACTACTATAAGCATACTCAAATGCTTTTATAGCTCCATAACTAAATCCCACTACACTGAATTTGGTATCTACTATATACTCTTTAAATAGCTCTTCTTCTTTATCTAAAGAGAAACCATTAAAATATATCATCTAATATCCTCTTTGTCTCTTGTGGTGTTATTGTCTCATTTTTTAAAAGATACTCTTTAACCTCATCTACAACTTTTGATAGTTGAAGTAGTAAGGATTTAACTTCAAGTGTAGCATCTCTTAAAAGAGTCTCTATATGAATGTGAGATGAGAAGTAATCATCACTCATAGCAAACTCCTCTATAATCTGTTTACTTAAAACTTTTGCTTTTGCTATATCCTCTTTTGCATTTGTAAATAGCTCTCCATATTCCTTTTCAGTGGCTACTCTACCTGCTAAAAGAACCTTTAACTCATTTATAAGTGCCGTTTTTGATAAAATCTCGTTATGATGAGGTATAAAGTTAGATGAGAGTATCCCTATTTTATCAAAATTAACCTCTAGCCATAGAGCAGTTACAGCTTTTGCAGATTGATATAGTGCTTGGATTTTTTGTTCCTCTTCATTAAAAGATTGAATTTTATGTTTTCCTAGAAGAACTTTATCTTTTACAGCCTCTATATCGGAGTTTTCTATTATAAACTTATCTAATCTAAGAGCATAAAGTGCAGCCTCATTTACTAATGTTTCTAATGCAGCAGTATTAAAACCTATTGTCATTTGAGCAATTCTTTTTATATCTATAGAGTGGTTTTTATCTTTTAAATAAAGCTCTAATGTGGCAACTCTCTCTTTAAAATCGGGTAGAGGAATATGAACTCTTCTATCAAATCGTCCTGCTCTTAATAGAGCATCATCTAACACCTCTATTTTATTAGTAGCTGCAAGAACCATAACTCCAGAACTCTCTTCAAATCCGTCCATTTCTGTTAGTAATTGATTTAAAGTAGCTTCCCGCTCATCATTACTAAATCCTCCACGGCTTTTTCCTACAGCATCTATCTCATCTATAAATATAATACTAGGTGCCATCTGTTTAGCTCTAGCAAATAGTTCACTAACTCTTTTTGCACCCATTCCTACATATATTTGAACAAAAGAGGCAGCACTTTGGTAGAAAAATGGAACATCAGCCTCACCTGCTACAGCTTTTGCTATAAGGGTTTTTCCCACACCTGGAGGTCCTACCAATAAAACACCTTTCGGCAAACGAATATCAAAATCTCTATATTTTTTAGGGTTTTTTAGAAAATCAATAATCTCTTCTAACTCCTCTTTTACATCATCTATTCCTGCTACATGAGAGAAGTCTATTTTAGAGAGTTGAGGAATAATAGTCTGTTCAGGTAAAGATGCACTATTTGCTTTTGTCTGTTCTTCTATTATGTCTTCCTGTTTTTGTTGATTTTTTCGTATAAGAGATAAAATATATAGAGTAAAAACTACCATAAATATAAATAGCAGTATATCCATAGTCTCTTCTGATGACTCCTCTTTATACTCTACCATAGTTTTATCAAATAGTTTATCCATATCAATAGCATCTTTTGCTACTTTATAGATTTTATCTTTTGTGTATAGATATATATAAGGCTCTGATATAAAGGCTTTTTCTATTGGGGTTTTATCTATTATCTTTATAGCATCTTCTCTATTAATCATTACACTATTATCTCTTAATATAGAAAAGAGTATTATAGCTATTATAGTAATAAGTGTTATAATTATTAGTTTTATATTTTTATTTAAAGAGTGCCACATTTTTACTACCTTGAACTACTGCATTATCTATAAATACCCAATTACCAGATAAATCATCACCACTTTTTACCTCTATTTTATTAAAATATTGGTCATATCCGTGATAAGTTCCATTTTTACCCTTTTCTAAAAGAACCTCTAAGTTTGAGTTATGTTTTTTTCTAAACTCCAAATTTTGAGAAGATACTATATCACTTAACTCTCTATGTCTCTTTTTAGCTATATCTCCTCTTACTATATCTTTCATAGTAGCAGATAGTGTTCCATCTCGTTTAGAGTATGTAAAGGCATGAATATGTGTTAAAGGCATCTTCTTTACTCTATTAATCGCCTTTTTCCAACACTCTTCGTCCTCTTGTGGGTGACCTACTATATAATCAGTTCCAATTGCATACCCATAAGAGCTTATCTCTTCAAGCAGTTCTATATCACTCTTAAAACTATTTCTTCTATTCATAACTTCTAGCATTTTATCACTTGTGTGTTGAAGTGCAATATGTAGATGTTTTGCCATAAATGGCTCACTTAAAAGCTCTTTAAACTCACTATCTATTTGAATAGGCTCTAGGCTTCCTACTCTAATTCGTCTAACACCTCTTATATTAGATATTTTTTTAATTAGTTTTGCCATTGATGAGTTTCTATCTTTTCCATAACTTCCAACATTTGTTCCTGTTAAAATAAACTCTCCAAATCCATTAGAAGCTAATTTTGTAATTTGTGTTAAAATATCACTCTCTCTATGGCTTCTAGCTCCTCCTCTAACTGATGGAATAATGCAGTAAGAACAATCAAAATCACACCCCTCTTGAATTTTAATAAATGCTCTACTTTTGCCTATAAACTCATTTACAATAGTTGTATCTATATGATTTAAATCACCTATATTATAAAATGGTGTACTTTTTTTTAAAACACTATTTATACTCTCTTTTTCAGAATGTCCAATAACACCAAATACTTTTTTAGATTGAAATAGCTCCTCACCTTTAGAGTGAGAGCCACAACCTGCTAATATAACTTTTGAACTAGGTTTTTTTCTATGAACTCCATTAATATAAGCTCTAACAGATGAGTCTGCTCCATTTGTAACAGTACATGAGTTTACAACTATCATATCAGCCTCACTCTCACTCATTGTTAGCTCAAAATCTTTAAGTTTTGACATCATTACTTGTGTATCAAACTGATTAGTTCTACACCCAAAAGTTTTAAAATATACTTTTTTCATTCGTTAATACAATCCCCAATCATCAGGTCTATATATATCATTATCTCTCTTTCCATACTTTTTATTAAATTTTTCCTTAAATATTTCGCTACTCTTTTTAAGCTCTTTTGGTGCTGGTTGGTTAATATATATAGATTGAGTAGGAAATGCCATAGATATACTATCTTCTTCTCTTATTCTATTAAATATCTCCATAGATATAGTACTTCTAAGTGTTAAAGTAGCAAAAGCATTAGTTAAATACCAAACAGATATTTTAATGCCGTGTTCATCAAAAAATGCAAATATTCTAGGTTCTACTGCTGTATTTCTCATACTATATTTACTTCTTAGCTTATTTAACTGTTTTCTAGTCATATCTGTATAACCTTTTGAGTATTTTCTTGCAACCTCTTTGGCTATAGATTGAGCCTTATTTATATCAGAATCAAAAGTAATTACAAAATCAATACCATCCCAAACAGTTTTTATTCCAGCATGAGAGTAGTTAGCAATCATCTCTGTAAATATATAGTTATTAGGAATAAATATAATTCTTCCTGCTCTTCTATTTACATCATAAGTAGTAAGTGTAATATCTTCATGAATTGTCATTCTAAGAAGTGAAATATCAACAATATCACCAACATACTGCTTACCATCTTTTAAAAATTTTACTCTATCCCCTACATGAAGTGAACCAGAAAAGAGTATAACTATCCAACCCATTATACTCATAAACCAATCTTTAAGAGCAATAGCAATACCAGCTGATGCAAAACTTAAAATAGTGACTAAATGTCCTACATTTTCCAAATAAGAAAATAGCAGAATAATAACAATAATAGTAATAAATGTAAAGTTTAATGCCTTATTTGTAGAATAAAATAGTTCATTTTCTGACATATATCGTTTTACTAAATATTTTATAATTAAAAAACCTAAAAGTAAAAATAGAATAATAGAACCAATTACAATCCCTTTTTCTATCTGTTTAGAGATTTCATCTTTTATATTTAGTTGAAGTTCTGATATTTTCTGCTCTAGTGCATTTTTACTTGTTTTAAAAATCTCTAGTGTTCTATTATATGTCTCTAATTTACGAGAGATATTTTCATACTCATCAATATATCTATCATCTGTAATATTTAAATCAACATTAAATTTTATAAAATTTTCTAATATGCTTTTTTTTTCATTAAGTTTAGAGACTGTATCTTTTAAAGATTTAAATCTACTATTGTAATCATCTTCTACAGCTACAAGATGTTTTTGAAAAGATATAGCATTTACAATATCAAGAGGACTTAATACAACAGGTATTTTTCCTATATCATCTGGTTTTAAAAGATTTTTAAATGGGTTCTCTTTATACTCTTTAAGCTGTGTAAGTTTTCCCTTTGTTGTTTTATACTCATCTCTATATTTTTTAAGTGCTTCTATCTCTTTTTCTGTTAATTTTTTTCTTCTTTTCTTTTTTTTCTTTTCTAAAAACTTAATTCTTTTATCAAGAGCAGATAACATAAACTCTAACTGTTTATATGTTTCATAATTAGAATATACCTTCGACCAAATATTATCATCTTTTAAATAACTATTAACATTCTCTAAATCTTTTAAATATTTACTTCTTTGAAGAGCAATCTCTTTTAACCGTTTCTCCTTTCTCATTTTAGCTAATCTAGCTTTTCTCTCTTCTATAGTTAGTTTATCTTCTTTCTCTTTTATAGACTCTTTAATATCTTTTGTTATATTTTTATCTTTTTTTATTGGTTCACTTAACTCTGATATAATTTTACTAACTTTACCAGTTATATTTAAATCAGCAAAAAGAGTTTGATTTAATATTAGTAAAAGTAGTAGAAGTTTTTTCATTTTAATTTTGCCTTAGAAAATTTTGATAAAACTGATTTAACAATATCTTTACTGATATTATCTCTTACTTCAAAATCACCTATTCCTTTTGGTAAAATAAATTTAATTTTACTATTTGCACTTTTTTTATCTAAAAAGAACTTATTGTAAAATAGGTCAATATCTTCTATTTCATAATCTACAGGAAGATTATGTTTTATAAGTAACTCTTCTACTCTATTTATCTCATTCTCTTCTATAAGTCCTAACTCTAAAGATAGAAGATTTGCCATAACCATACCAATAGCAACAGCTTCACCATGAAGAAATCTTTTATATTTTGTCTCATTCTCTATAACATGAGCAAAAGTATGACCATAGTTTAGTACAGCTCTAATTCCTGCCTCTTTTTCATCTTGGTTAACAACCCAAGCTTTAAGTTCAACTGACCTAGCAATAGCCTTTTGCAGACTCTCTTTAAAGCTTAAATCATCTTTTTCTAAAAAATTAAAAAATTCACTATCAAACATAATAGCCATTTTTATAAGTTCAGCCATACCAGCACTAAACTCTCTTTTTGGCAAAGTATCTAAAAAATCTGTATCAATATATACAGCTTTAGGTTGATAGAATGCACCTATTAGATTTTTACCAAATCTATTATTTACTCCCGTTTTCCCCCCAACACTAGCATCAACTTGTGCTAAAAGAGTAGTAGGTATTTGAATAAAACCTATACCTCTTTGATATAAACTTGCAGTAAAACCTGTCATATCACCAATAACTCCACCACCAAAAGCAATTAAGAGTGATTTTCTATCTAGCTTATTTTCAAAAAGTTTATCTAATATAGTAACTACTGTATCAAGAGTTTTATACTCTTCACCATCTGGAATAGTTACAACGGTTAAATCATTAGCATTAATTTTGCTAAGAAGTCTGTTAAGATGCAATGCACTAACTGTAGGGTTTGTAACTATTGCTACTTTAGTATCAAAAGATAGATTTGGAAGTTTGTCTATTGTAACAGCATATTCTGTAATAGAGCTGTTTTCTAAATGAATTGGAACAATCATAACTATTTAAAATCCTATAAAATAAAATTGAATTATTCTATCTTAACTTTACTTAAGCAGTAGGCAAAAGCCTTTAATCCTCAATTGGAATTAAGAGTTGTGGGTGTTTTTTGATACCTAAAAAGTATCTTGAAAAGTTTCTTGAAAAGAAGTTTAGAATAGGCTTTTTTAAAATTTTTTTATTAAAAGGTATAATTTGTAAAATATCACTCTCTTCTCTTAGTTCTCTAATAGGATTTATTTTTTTCTCTTTTATATCTATCTTTAAACCATAAATTTTAGATAAAGACTCATAATGCTCTATAATATTTTTTTTATCTAAAAAATCACCTTCAGGGTCATAATTATAAAGTGATAATTGTAACCCTAAAGTTTCAGATAAATCAAATACAGAAGAGGATAAAGACTCCATAGCCTCTTCCTCTTCCATAAGTATAATAGCTTTAGATATATTATATAGTGACTGTTCTCCAAAAAGATATATAGGTTTTTTTTCTATATAGAGAATTTTTCTAAAAGATTTATCAAACATAGTTCTACTAATTAAAAAAAGTCCTATCTCATAATGGTTTGTTTCATAATTTATTGTTTCAATTAACTCTTTTCTATTTATATTATCTAAAATTTCAATATATTCTGTTTCAAACTTTTTTAACTCATCTAAAATATCACCCTCTGCTTCTCCTAGGAGTCTAATATATAGTTTACTTTTAGAGAACTTATTACTTAAAAATACAGCTTCATTTACTTCAATTAAAATATCTTCTCTATTTTTTTCTATATCTAATATAATATATAAGTTTCTACCATAAGGTTCTGGAAATAGACCTTTTCTTTTAGTTATTCTCTTATAAACCTCTTCTAAAACAATAGGATTACCTATAATAATAATTCTATCATTTGGTTTTATCATTGTAGCATTTGTAGGGAAAAGTTGTTTTTCATTTCTATATATTGCCACAATTCGCCATTTTCTATTAGATAAAGAGCCTACATGTCTATAGGCATAAGAGCTACCAAAAGAGACTAAAATCTCCATAATCTCACCCTTTGCTAAACCAATATTTTTAGCAATTACAGGAACATTTGGTAGCTCCTCATATAGAGAACTAGCTATTAACTCATTTATATTAATAACTTTAGTATTTTCATCATTAAGTTTAAGCTCGTCCCAATTACTAACAAATAGAATACGAATTTTAGGTTCAATAATTCGTATATTTTTATATGAGTATAGAGCTTCATCTTTATTAATCATAACTATAAAAACTTTAATAAACTCAATATCAGCCATAATATTTTTAAGTTTAAGATAACTTGTAGGGTCATCTTCTATAAAAGATAAGTTTCCACCACTTTGAGATATAGGTTCTTTATGATTTGTGCAAGTAATATAATAGTGATTATTATCAATACGACTTTTACCTACCCATTGAACAAAATGTTTTGCCATATTACCATTAGCTAATATTAATATATTTTTCATCTCAAAATCTTTCTGTTATAATTACATTTTTTTTAATAAGGATAATTATATCACAATGGATTTTCAAATAGATAAAAGAGATGGTAAAGCAAGAGCTTGTACCATAAAAACAGCTCATTCAATAATTAAAACACCTGTTTTTATGCCAGTTGGAACTGTAGGTGCTGTTAAATCATTAGATGCCTCTGATTTAGAGAGATTTATAAAACCTGAAATTATTTTAGGTAATACTTATCACCTATATTTAAGACCAACAGATAAAACCATAGCAAAATTGGGAAAACTTCACAATTTCACTAAGTTTCCTAAAAGTTTTTTAACAGATAGTGGAGGATTTCAAGCCTTTTCTCTCTCTGATAATGTAAAAATTGATAGAGGTGGAATAGTTTTTAGAAGTCATATAGATGGAAGCAGACACTACTTTACACCTAAAAAGGTTGTAGATATTCAATATAATTTAGGTTCTGATATTATGATGATATTAGATGATTTAGTAGCACTTCCTGCAACTAATAAAAGAATTAAAGAGAGCATAGAAAGAACCACCTCTTGGGCTAAAGAGTCTATAGAGTACCATAGAGAAAACCAAAAAAATGGAATTGGAGTAAATCAAAATATATTTGCCATTATTCAAGGTGGAACTAATAAAGAGTTTAGAGAAAAATCAGCAAAAGAGTTATGTGCTTTAGATTATGATGGTTTTGCTATTGGTGGACTTAGTGTTGGAGAGAGTAATACTGATATGTACGATACAGTTGAGTGGACAACAGAGTTTATGCCAGAAGATAAACCTAGATACTTAATGGGAGTTGGAACGCCTGAAGATTTAGTTGAAAATGTAGAAAGAGGTGTTGATATGTTTGATTGTGTAATGCCAACTAGAAACGCTAGAAATGGAACTCTATTTACATCTTATGGAAAAATAAATATAAAAAAGGCTATATTTAAAGAAGATAATAATCCAATAGATAGTGAGTGTAATTGTATGGTGTGTAAAACCTACTCTAAAGCATATTTAAACCATCTATTTCGTGCAAGAGAGATTACATATTTTAGATTAGCTACAATTCATAATTTATACTACTATTTAGACTTAATGAAGCAGATAAGAGAAGCAATAGTTGAAAATAGATTTAGTGAGTTTAAAAAAGAATTTTATAGTAAGAGAAATGCTTGAAATACCACAATTTATATACTTAAATTAGATAAAATTACTCTTAAATTAAAATTTAAGGGGATACTATCATGAGAAATAGTATAAAAATCATTCTAGTTATAATATTATTAGTTATAACTACAGAGGCAAAAGATTATACAAAACAGAAAAATGTGCAAATCTTTATAAATAAGATGGTAAAACAACACCATTTTAAACGAGCTTATTTAACCAAACTCTTTAAAAGCGTTAAGTTTCAAAGAGGAGCTTTAGGTATGTTTAATCCAGCATATCGAAAAAAGCCTAAAAAGGGTACAAAGATAAAACACTACCCAAAACATGGAAGTTGGGATAGATATGAAAAGATACTTTTAGGTGGAACTAGAGTAGCTAAAGGTGTAGAGTATATGCACAATAATCGAAAAATATTTCAAAAAGTATATAAAAAATATGGAGTAGAACCTGAATATATAACAGCTATTATTGGGGTTGAGAGTTATTATGGTTATAATCGTGGAAAATTTCCTGTATTTGATGTATTGACTACTTTAGCATTTGAAAAAAATAGAAGAGCTAAATATTTTAGATATGAATTAAAGCATTTTTTACTTTTATCTAAACGAGAAAAGTTTAATCCAAAAGATGTAAAAGGCTCTTATGCAGGAGCTATAGGTTTAGGACAATTTATGCCAAGTGCATATAAACCTTTTGCAGTTGATTTTAATAGAGATGGCAAAAGAAGTATGCAAACAACAGCTGATGCTATAGCAGGAATAGCAAATTATTTTAAAAAGAATGGTTGGAAAAAACATAAACCTGTCGCTGTTAGAGTCTCTTATCAAGGTAATAGATTTAATACTAAAAAGACGGGATATATACACAAATACTCAAGAGTTCACCTAAAAGGTATTGTTCCCAAAAGTGGAAAGTGGATATATAATGGTAAAGTAAGACTTATAAAATTAGATAGATATAAATATGATGAACTCTGGTATGGAGCTAAAAACTTTTTTGTAATTACAAGATATAACCATAGTTCATATTATGCTATGGCAATTCATCAATTAGCACAAAAGATTAAAGCAGGATATAAAAAGAAGTATCATTAATATGTATTTGATATTATAGAAAAATATACTATTAAATAGTAATATTTACATAATAAAAAAATTTTAAAATATTGACTTGTGTTTTTAATTATGATATAATATCAATCCACCATATATATAGCAATTTCAGGCTGGTGGTCACTAAAAAGTTTTTAGTGAAATTCAAAAAAATATCGAAAATCCTTGATATGTATGATAAAAAATCATATTGAGCGATAATACAGCAGTAGTTGTTAGTTTTACTTATGTATTTTTATAAGTTTAGCAATAATAATTTATGAAAATAACTAAAATAGTAGAATTCATGTATTAAATAACAATTACCTTAAGCCACAATAGTTTGGCTACGACACCTTAACTGCCAATTCCTATAAAGGAAAGTTATTTTATTGGTTTAATAATAGCTAGTGAGGTGAAACCAAAGTAGATGGAAGATTATTGTATCATAGATTAAAAACCATTTTTGATATTTTTATGGTTTCTATGATTTTCCATTGAAAAAGATACTATGTTTATACCAAAGAGGCTATTAATAAATCTTATAAAAAAAGTAAAGATAGCGTTAATGATGGACTCATTCATGCTGCAATCAAGTATGCCTATCTTGTGAGTTCAGATATTCACTCTACAAAAATTGATGTTGATGTCAAAG
Source organism: Campylobacteraceae bacterium (assembly GCA_027065385.1). GTDB lineage: Bacteria > Campylobacterota > Campylobacteria > Campylobacterales > Sulfurovaceae > UBA1140. The sequence goes on from JAMOOP010000024.1 coordinate 16,952, forward strand.
ATGGTGTTGTTGAACTCTTTGGTAAAGTACAGAGTGCTAAAGAGGCAGAAAAAGCGATGCAGATTGCTCTTTCTACAAAAGGAGTCTCTGTGGTAAATGCACTTTTTTTAGTTAAAGAGTAGCATTATTTATAAGTATAAAATCTTATCCCATTGTAAATACAGTGGGATACTAGAGTTAAAACGAGGAGCTAATGATGAAAAAACAGATGATTTATGGTACTGTTTTTGTACTATTGATGATGAGTGGTTGTACACAAGAGCTACAAAATAAATTTGGTCGAGCCATTCAAAATTGGACAGGTACAAATGGTGTATTAGAGATTTATGCTGGTGATAAACTTGTGAAAAGATTTATAAATATTGATAAACTCTCAACAGCTGTCAGTACAAGTGGTAGTGAAGATAGACCTTATCGATATGGTTATGGGATTTTAGATGAAAACTTAAATCTTAAAAAAGATGCAAATG
>JAMOOP010000025.1 GCA_027065385.1 Campylobacteraceae bacterium
ATTTTAGGAGTTGATATAAATATTAAGCATAATCTTTTTGCAACTTCTGATGAAAATATAAATATAGATTATGATAGAAATCTTTGTAATGGTTTTGTGAAGTTTCTTAAAAAATTGGATAAAAGAGTGATAATCAAGAGTTCGATATAAATAATGGCAGATTAATAAAACTTTTGAATCTCTCATCAATTAAAAATAGAATTATAAATATTGCTCATAGATACCAAATAAATATATCGTTTGTTCACCCCGAATATACAAGCCAGACTTGTAATAGTTGTGGTTTTATTAGTCGAAAAAATAGAAAAACGCAAGAGAATTTTAAATGTGTCGAATGTGGTCACTTAGAAAATGCAGATTTTAATTCGGCTTGTAATATTAGAGATAGACTGCTCCTAGATGTTCTACGGCATAAATTTTTAAATATTAATAGTTTCTCAGAATATAAAACTAAAGATTTCAAAAAAGAATCTATAAAATTTATTCTTGAAGACTATTACAGGGTTGCCTGACTATAACTTTTTTTTATAATTAGTTATAGTTACAGCTAGAACATTGTTTATTTTGTGCTAGTTTTGGTGACTCTAATATCTCCATAGATACCATAACCCATAACTGTTAGCATAGGAAATAGAGATGCAAAGGCAATTAGTCCAAAGCCATCAATAAGTGGATTTCGTCCATCAATATTCTCTGCTAACCCTAATCCTAAAGCTGTAACTAAAGGGACTGTAACTGTTGAAGTTGTAACCCCTCCACTATCATAAGCAATAGGGATAATATATTGTGGTGCAAAGTATGTCATAATAATAACAACACTATACCCTGCAATAATATAGTAGTGAATTGGGTCACCTGCTACAATTCTATATGCACCAAGTCCAATACCAACTGCAACACCTAATGCTACCACACTTCTTAATATATTTTGTTTAATATTTCCTTCACTTACCTCTTGAGCTTTTATAGCTATGGCTAAAAGTGCAGGTTCTGCCATAGTTGTAGCAAATCCAATTAAAAATCCAAAAAGGTATATAAGTAGATTATTATCCATAACAGTTAACTGAAAAGCAATAGTCTCACCAATAGGAAAAAGTCCCATCTCTAAACCTACTATAAAGGCATAGAGTCCAAATATAACAAGAATTATACCTACTACAATTTTATGTAGATGTGCTACACTCTTTTTAATAATTGCATATTGAAAAAAGAATATAACAAAGAGTATAGGTGCTACATCTTTAAATACACCTAGTAAATCTAAAAATGCATTAATAAAAGAGAAACTCTCCACTTTATGAGCAGTAGCTGTACTACTCTGCACAACAGTTTGAATAATATCAGAAGATAAACTATCTCCACCTAAAGAGTAAACAACTATTCCATAAATCTGTACAAATATCATAGGTGTTAAAGATGCAAATGCAATTAATCCAAATCCATCAATAGCTGGATTTCTACCCTTAATACTAGAAGATAATCCAATACCAAGTGCAGCTACTAATGGAACTGTAACAGTTGAGGTTGTAACTCCTCCACTATCATAAGCTAAACCTATTATCTCTTTTGGTGCAAAAAATGTAACTACTACTACTAAAATATATCCAGAGATTATATAATACTGAATAGGGTGACCTAATAATATACGAAGTGTACCCAAAGCTATTGCAAAACCTACAGATATTGCTACAGTCATTCTAAGCCAAAAGGCATTAACCAAACCGTGACTAATAATTGATGCCTTATTGGCAATAGCAATTAGTGCAGGTTCAGCTACAGTTGTAGCAAATCCAATGGTAAATGCAAATAGTAAAAGCCAAAAAACAGACCCTTTTCGTGCAAAATCAACAGCTAAGCTCTCACCAATAGGAAAAATACCTAACTCCAATCCACGAATAAATAGAGCTAATCCAATAGCAACAATTGTTAAACCAATTATTATAGAACTTAAATTTTCAGGCACTTTCTGAATAACAAATGTCTGGAAAATGGCTACAACTATAATAATTGGCAACAAATCCTTAAAAGAGTTACCAATATCTTGGTAAAATATCTTAATGCTCTCTCTCATCTGATTTACAACTCAATGCAAGTTCCAATGCCAGAACTAGTTAATATCTCTAATAGCATAGAGTGTTCTACTCTACCATCTATAATATGGGCTTTTTTAACGCCTCCTCTTAAAGCTTCTATACAAGCATCAACTTTTGGAACCATTCCACCATTAATTGTTCCATCTTTTTTTAACTCTTGGGTTCTTTTTATATCTAGCGTATTTATAAGTTTCATATCTTTATCTAATACACCTTTTGTATCTGTTAAAAATAGAACTTTTCTAGCATTTAGAGCAATAGCTATTTTACTAGCTGCTAAATCGGCATTAATATTAAATCCAGGGTGACCTATTTTAGAGCCTGTAGCAATTGGGGCAATAACTGGTACAAATCCATCATCTATAATATTATCTACAATTTCAGGATTTACATTTTGAATATTACCTGTATAACCAAATTTTTTAAAATCTTTAGGGGTTGCTTCTAAAAAAGAGGCATCTTTTCCTGAAATTCCAACAGCTTTTGTTCCATGTGCATTAAGTAGTGACACTATCTCTTTATTTATCTCTCCACTTAATACCATTTCAGCAACTCTCATAACCTCTTTAGTTGTGACTCTTTGCCCATCTATAAATTTAGTACTAACTCCTAAATTAGATAGAAGTTCAGTAATAGCTTTTCCTCCACCATGAACAATAATAGGCTTCATTCCAACCGTATGTAGTAGCACTATATCTTGTGCAAACTTCTCTTTTAAATCCTCACTTGTTTGTGCAGAGCCTCCATATTTAATTACAATTTTCTCATTATGAAACTTTTTTATATATGGCAAAGCATCTAAAAGAGTTTTAACAACCTCTATTTTTTTTTTCATTATACAATTTTCTCCAATCTATTTTTTTTCTAATTCTACTTTTATAAATAACCTAATAAGCTGAATTTAACTTACATATTAACTGTAGATATAGACAAATATGCTAAAATCCCACAATTAATTAAAAGATACAAAGGAAATTTATTGTTTAATATTCAAAATTATTCCACTCAAAATATCAAAAATGATATTTTATCAGGGGCATTAGTAGCTGTTGCTTTAGTACCAGAAGCTATAGCCTTTTCATTTATAGCAGGAGTCTCACCCGTTGTTGGTCTATATGGAGCATTTATTATTGGTCTAATCACCTCTATTTTAGGAGGAAAACCTGGTATGATTTCGGGAGCTACTGGTTCTGTGGCTGTTGTATTTGTCTCTTTAGGGCTTTCAGTAGCTAATCTTTACCCAGAGCTTGATAGAGAAGCACTATCTTTTATGGTTCTTCACTATATACTACTTACCTCCATTATAGCTGGTCTTATTCAGATATTGATTGGACTTCTTAAAATGGGTAAATTTATCCGTTTAGTTCCTCAACCTGCTCTTTTTGGGTTTGTAAATGGTTTAGCTATTGTTATTGCTTTAGCACAGCTAAAGTTTTTAGAACCATCACATATTGAACAGTACCACGGATATTTAGAGATTATAAAGGCTAGTTTTAGTGAAAATTATATAATGTATATAATAATTATTATTACTATGGCTACTATGCAGTTTTTACCAAAAGTTACAAAAGCTGTTCCTGCTGGACTTGTTAGTATTGTAGTTATTACTCTTGTAGTCTATTTTTTCAATATAGATACAAAAGTAGTTGGAGATTTAGCAGACCTCTCTAATGTATCTATGCCCTCATTTATTCCACCCCTATCAGAACTTTTTTCACTTAAAGCTATGATGATTATAATTCCTACTGCTATTATCGTAGCTCTTGTTGGGTTAATTGAGTCTTTGCTTACTCTATCAGTATTAGATGAGATGGGAGGAAAGAGAGGTTCTGGAAATAGAGAGTGTGTAGCTTTAGGTTTAGGAAATGCTACCTCTGGACTATTTGGAGGAATGGCAGGTTGTGCCATGATTGGGCAGAGTATTATTAACTTTACTTCAGGTGGACTTGGAAGACTCTCATCATTTACAGCCTCTATTTTACTTATAATATTAGTTGTTAGTTTTTCAGGTGTAATAGCATCAATTCCTGTAGCTGTTTTAGTTGGAATTATGTTTATGGTAAGTATTGGAACATTTGAGTTCTCTTCAATTAAAAGAATTAAACACATGCCAAAATCAGATGCTTTTGTTTTAATTGTTGTAACTATTATTACAGTATTTGAAGATTTAGCTGTAGCAGTTATTGCTGGTATTATTATATCAGCTTTAGTATTTGCTTGGAAACATGCAAGAATTCACGCTAGAGTTGATTATGATGATAATAATAAAAAAGTATATAGATTAGATGGACCTCTATTTTTTGCATCAGTTACATCTTTCTATGAACAGTTTAATGTAGAAAATGACCCTGATGAGGTTATAATTGACTTTAGAGATGCTAGAGTAATGGATAGTTCAGGGGCTGAAGCTATTGATGTCTTAACTGAAAAGTATAAAAAAGCAGGTAAAAAACTAACTCTTAGACATCTATCCCAAGATTGCAAAAAGGTTTTAAAGGTAGCAGGACCATTTTGTTCTTATGAAGAAGATGACCCTACTTATAAAGTGGCTGTAAATATTTAATTAATATGCCACTATTTTTAGTGGCACAAATTATTTTATTACCCAAAAATTTAAATTCCATAAGGTTTTTTATATCTATTGTATTTACTATATTTAAATCTTTATTATAAATTGTTAAACCTCTTTTTGAGGGGAGATAGAGTCTATTTTTATACCATTTCATATATCTTACATTAATGCCCATTAAAGGATTAATAGATTTTAAATTATATTTTAAAGTTTTAGATTTTAATAGCTCTAATTTAGAACTATTTAAAATCTTATATTTATGTAAATATACACCTTTACTAAAAAGATTTTCTACTGCATATAAAATATGATTTTCTTTATCTATACAAAATGAACTATATTTTTTTAGTGGGGGAATTGTACTATTTATATCTAATGAGTTAATATCTAAACTATATAATAAATCTGATAAAAAATAGACTCTATTTATATAAATATCAATATCCTTTAGATTATAAAAACTAGAGTTTTTTTCCAATTTTTTGATTATTTTAATATTTAATACATCACTTATATCCAAAATATATAATCCACCATAACCACAAGCAAGTGCAATATTTTTATTATTATTATAAAATTTCCACTCTTTTACATTTGAATTTCCTATCTCTATATTACTAATTTCTATTAAACTTTTACTTTTTTTATTGTACTTATAGATTATAAAATAGTTTTTAAATCTCTTTTCTCCTGTAGCATAGATTAGATTATTTATCTTTTCTATATGATAAACTTTATTATATTTATTATTAAGAGTTTTTATAAATTTAGTTCTATTCTCTTCCATATTCCATAACTCTATGCCTCTTTTACTATCAGCTACAAATAAGTTATTATTTTCATATATTAAATCAGCACTAGAAAGAGAGTTATTAAATTTATTTTTATTATATATATCTTGAAGTGAGATTTCATTTTTTATATATAAAGTATATAAAGGATTTTTAGATGTTTTTAATAGTTTATTAAGCCATTCTTTCTCTTTTGTTTCAATTTCAATATGAGAAGCTATATATTTTTCTAAGTATCTATCTAAAAATATATTATAAAGTTCATCTATATCTTTTTTATTGTCACATAAATTTGTTATTTTAGCTATTTCATTAGATATTAGATTAAAATCATAAGTATAGAAACCAAGTTGTAATTTATAATTAATATTTTTTAATTTCTTAATTAGTTTTTTATCTATATTTACAACTCTATTTCTAGCGTTTTTGCTAAAAGCACTACCTTTTTCTATCCAATTTTTTTCATTATGTTTTTTTAAACGATACTCTATACAACTTTCTGCTATATCTAATTTTACATGACTTTTAAATATATCTACTATATTATCTGCATATATAAATTTACTATACTCTTTTTCAAGCTCTTTTTTATAAAATAAAATTGCACTATCATTATAATCTAACTCTTTATATATTCTATTAAATGAATTCTCATATTTTATATTATCTTTGTAATACATATATCCATAAATAGATACTAAAAGTATAGGTGGGAAAAATATAATATAGAATAAATAAGAGAGGAGTAAAATAAAAAAAATTTTTAATACTCTTCTCATTTTATTAAAGATATAGGAAATAGTATCCTACTCTTCCTCTTCGTATTCGGTTCTTTTTGTAGTTGAGGGAGTTGCACCTTCATCTGGAAGTTTTATTACAAATGTAGTCTTTTTATTTAAAATACTAAATGCTTCTATTGAACCATGGACTCTTTCTATCATATTTTTACTCATATAAAGACCTAGTCCTGTACCTTTTGTTTTATGTTTAGTTGTAAAGTATGGTTCAAAAATATTTTTTAATATAGGTTTTGGAATTCCACCTGCATTATCTTGCACTGTAATAATAAGCTCGTCTTTTTCATGATATACTCTAATACTTATTTTTCCATTCTTAATACTCTTATCTTCAAAAGCATCTCTAGCATTATTAATAAGGTTCATAATGGTGTGTTTAATATCATTCTCATAACCTTTATAAGTGATATTCTTATCACACTCTAAATCAACTTTTATATCTAATCTTTTAAGTGTATCGCCTATTAGTTTTATTGTGGACTCTATAGTTCTTTTCATATTAAAGGTTTGAGCCATATCAGATTTATCAACAAATCTTCTAAAATCATCAACTGTATTAGATAGAAACTGTATAGAGTTATTTATTTTATCTGTTACCTCTTCAATATTAATATCATCTTTCATTCCAAGCTCTGATTTAATCTTTAAATCATTTAGTATCCATGATACAGAGTTTAATGGTTGTCTCCACTGATGAGCAATATTTTCTAGTATCTCACCCATTGAAGCAAGTCGTGACTGTTGGTTCATAATAGCAGCTTGTCTTTTTACCTCTCTTACTGCATCATCAATTCTAATTTGAAGCTCATCATTAAGAGTTTTAAGCTCTTTTGTTCTCTGTTCAACTCTAATTTCTAAATTTTCGGTTAAACGGTTTAACTCATTTGCAGTTTTGTGCATAATTGAGTATAAGTTTTTATTTGCTATCTCAAAAGGGGTAATATTATCATCTTTATACTCTACTAAATCAATATAGCTATTATTAGACTCACTTATTGCTGCCATAATAAAGGTGTGATTATGGTATGTATTTGGGTGGTTCTCTTCATTAAAATACTCTTGGCTTGTCATATATCCAAATATATGATTATTATCTTTAATATTGGAGATATAATGTTTTATTGGAATTCTAAAACCATACTCATAAGAGATACAAGCCCCTATCCATAATGCCTGTGCAGGAGTTTTTGATAAAAAGTTATAAATCTCTTGAATTCTATTCATCATTGCATTATAGTTACCAATAGATAGTTGAACAATATCATTTTCATTTAATTTTTGTGCTATTGTAATACTCTGATTTGAAAGGTCAGTATCTAAAATATGTACTGTATATGAGATATTATCTTTAGTTGTATATAGTGGAACTTGTAAAAATACCGATTTATTTCTCTCTATATTTGGAAAATATTTTCTATATATATCTAAAGCAGGGCTATTTGCCATTGTAAGTATAGTTGAGTCATCAGTTTTAGTAATTCTTTTCTTTTTACTTATTGGTTTCCAATCAAAAGCTTGGTATAGTTCAACATTTAGGTTCTCTCCATGTAAAAATATTAAAATAATCGCCTGTTTATATATCTCATCTCCATGAAATATAAATGATTTATTATCAGTATATAATTTATTAGTAGCTCCACCACCAAATATCTTTAAGTGAGCAAAATCTTTACCTAGAGAGTTTATAAATGATGAGGTTTGACAACTATTAAAACTTGATAAAATTTGAATAGCCTCTGTATCTGATTGTAAAAACTTTTGTATATGGTTTTTATCAGCCCTATACTCATTACATGTCTCTTTTATATAGTTTTTGCTTAAATCTAAAACTAAAGATGATACAGAACTAATTTCAAGTTCAATTATTGATATTATTGGTTGATTATTTAGGTCTGATATTTGATGATTTACAAAACTAGCAAAACTTTGCATTCCTATTATTGTAGCATCAGGAAACCTTTTTTTTATATCTTTTAATATTTTTTTTATATATTTTTCATCTTGACTAGGATAGTTAATCTCAATTATTAACTTCTCCGAATTTTTAATACTATTTGTTTTACACCATTTTTTAAATGTGTCAAACTCTTTATAGTAGTGTACTAGTTGTCTCATTTATAATATTCCTAAATTCTATTTAAATATTTTTGAACCAATACGGACTAAATTTGAGCCACATTTGATTGCCAATTCATAATCACTACTCATACCCATAGAGCAAATTGTTGCATCATCTTTTTGTAGCTTTTCATATATACTGTGAGTTATCTCAAAACTCTTTTGAACCTCTTTTATATCACTACTTAAAGCTCCTATACTCATAACACCTTTAAGTTTAATATTTGGGAATTCTTCTTTTATCTGCTGATAAATATCTATAGCCTCTTGGCTACTAACACCAGATTTACTCTCTTCATTAGCTGAATTTATCTGAAGTAAAGCACTCATAGTTTGCTCTTTCTCTTCTAATCTTTTATTTAATGCTTTTGCTAATTTAAGTGAGCTTAATGATTGTAGAAGAGTTGGACGAAGCTCTATTAATTTATTAATCTTATTACTTTGAAGGTTACCTATCATCTGCCACTCAATAGGTAAAGAGCTTAAATTTTTCATTCTACTCTCTAACTGTTGAACCTGATTTTCTCCAAAAGCTCTTTGACCTAATTCATATAGAGTTTTTATGCTCTCTTCATCACTATATTTTCCAACGGCTACAAGTTTTACTATATGATGCTCACTAACTTCGACTCTTGCTTGTTCTATATTCCAAATAACTCTATCTAAATTGTCTCTTAATATCTCTTTTCTCATCTTTCTATCCTAATAATCTATTTATATCGTTATATATTCCAAGTAACATAAGTGAGAGTAAAATCCCCCAACCTACAATAGTTAATCTATACATTACCTTCTCACTTGGTGCTTTACCACTAATCATCTCATATATGTTAAACATAATATGTCCACCATCAAGTGCAGGAATTGGTAGTAGATTTAAAACACCTAAATTTACAGAGATAAGTGCTGTAAAAAAAAGCAAAGCTACCAAGCCTGATTGACTAGCTTTTGCTGTTATATCAACAATAGATATAACTCCTCCTAATTGATTAGCAGGAACAGAACCAGTAATGAGTTTTTGAACACTTTTAAATATAAGTGTAGAGGCGTAAATAGTCTCATTATAGGCAAAAACTAACCCCTCAATAGGAGAAAAAGATAACTTCTCCTCACTAACTTTAGGTGCAATTCCTATAATCTTTCTTTTAATATCCTCTCCAAATCTATTTTTCTGTTCTTTTATAATGGGTTTAATAGTAAGTTCAACTCTTTTTCCATTTTCTCTTAATACACTAAATTTTAAATCACTATTATACTTTTGTATAGTTTTTCCAATCTCGTCCCAATTTTCTATTTTGGTATTATTAATTTTTAGTATCTTATCACCAACTTTTAAACCAGCCAATTTTGCAGGTGACTCTTTGGAAAATTCTCCAACAGTAGCTGACATATAGTGACCATAGTTAAATAGTGGAGATAGATATGTACCTATTTGTGAAATTCCAAAATATAATATAAATGCTACTAAAAAGTTAGCAAGAGGACCAGCTAACAAAATAAAAATCTTCTGCCAAGGTTTTTTTGTAGTATAGCTATCACTATCATAATTTACATCTAGTGGATTGCTATCATCTTGACCTTTCATTTTAACATACCCACCTAGAGGTATTAAAGAGACACTCCACTGGGTATCTCCTATCTGTTTAGAGAAAACCTTTTTTCCAAAGCCAATGCTAAATACATCTACTCTAACACCGAAAAATCTAGCCATTAAAAAGTGACCTAACTCATGAAAAAATATTAAAAACGATAATACTAGTAATGCAATAAAAATGCTCATAAAAATCCTAAGTTTATTTTAAAGTATTATACCAACCTATTATTTAAATCTAATCCTATATCAATAGATATTATATATATATATGCTAAAATAAAAAAATAAACAAATCTCAAAAAGGAATAAAAATGGAAAACAAGAGTGATATATCTAATTTAGATATGCCAGAAATGGAAGATACGGCATCTTCTAATGAGCTTGATTTAGAGGAAAAGCTTATTATTGAAGATAATAGGAAAAAAGTGATAAATAAAAATGAAGAGGCAAAAGAGTTAGTTAAAAACTCTATTGAACTTATTTCTAAAGCAGATAAAGATATTGAGGTTACAAAAAAAACCATAAAAGAAGATGTTAATAAATTAGAAGATATTAAAAACAATTTTCTAAATACAACATTTACACAAAGTCAAATCTTATTAGAGAAAGCTTCTTATATATATTCTAAAAATGAAGCACAAGAGCCATTTGAAATCTCTCTTGGAACTACAAATGAGAATATAAGAGTTAAAAATATAAGTTCAGGTGCATTTACAGCTTTTATTTTATCTCTTATAACTATGATTATTACAGCAGGAGCATGGATATATTTTGCAAGTATTAAAACAGGTGTAAAACTACAACTTCAACCACTTACAATTCCTACTCATGAAGATATAGAAAAGATGCTTATATGGATTGGTGGAGGTATGACAGGAGCTGAAGGCAATGCTATGTTTGGTATAGCAACAGTTGGACTTTCAGCTTTAATTCTTGGATTTTTAGTATATAAAACTTTTGTTTCAATGAAAGAGAATAAAAACTTTAAAGTTGCAAATGAGATTTATGAAAAATCACACACTTATGTTGAAAAACAGAAAGAGTCAAAAACAGAGATGGAGAGAATAGATGAGCATATTAAAAATATTATTCCTATGGTTGAAAATTATAAATATCTATTAGATGAGCAGAATGCAACTTTACAAAGAATTTTACATGTAGAGGGGATAAAAGAGGATTACAATCAATACCACCCAACATCAGTAGAGAGTATGAAAGATACTGAAAAACTAATGAATAGAGTAGAGGAGTTAATAACCACACCTGTAACCAAAGAGGGTAAACGAAATGAAGTTTCAGAATACGCACTCTATGAGGCTAAAGAGCTTTATGATTATTATCTCTCTAAGATTTATGATTAATATAAATCTTACAACTCTACTTTCTTAAAAAAATCCCTAACATACTCATACCCAGAGTATAGAGTTAGGGCAACAGAAATCCAAAGTAAAATCTCACCACCACTCCAGTGCATAAGCAAAAATCCAATAGCTATCATCTGAATTACTGTTTTAATTTTCCCCATAATTGAGGCTGATATATCAATTCCCTCCGATATAGCTGACACTCTAAGACCTGTAATAAATAGCTCTCTTGTTAATATTAGATATATAGCCCAAGGAGAAGCTAAATCTTGTATTATAAGACCTATAAAACCAGATAGAGTTAGCATTTTATCTGCTAGAGGGTCTAATATTTGACCCATAACTGTTATTTGGTTAAAGGTTCTTGCTATATATCCATCAAAAAAGTCTGTAGCACTTGCTAGAACAAATATAAATCCAGCAAAATAGTTAAGCCATGATGGGTGGATACCTTTAAAGATTTCGGCATCTTGATTTACAAGTAGAAAAAACATAATAGGGGCTAAAAGAAGTCTAATAAAGGCTAGAATATTGGGGATATTTACAATTTTTGCGTTTTGCATAAGAGAAGTTCCTTATTTAAGAGGGCAACTTTGATAGTCGCCTTAAGTTAGTAGATATTATCTAAATGTAGTTCCACCATCAACTACAAGTGTGTGTCCTGTAATCCAAGATGCTTCATCGGTACATAAAAAGTAAACAGCTCCTGCTATATCCTCTGGTGTTCCCATTCTATTCATTGATGAGCGTTCAATAGTGGCTTTTTTTACATCTTCATAGTTTGTAAATGCTTTTAGTGCATCGGTATCTATTGGCCCTCCACTTACTGCATTTACTCTAATATTCATCTCCCCTAACTCTACAGAAGCGTAACGGCTCATAGCCTCAACTGCTGCTTTATTTGTTCCATGTCCTGCATAGTTATCTATATATATAAGATTTCCTGTAGAGCTTAGAGTTACAATAGAACCACCTCCTACTTTTTGCATTCTAGTAGCTGACTCTTGTGAACCTCTAACAAAAGCTCCAACAGTAGCAGTATAGATATTTTGAAGACCTTTTGATGGACGAAGTTTCATAAACTTACCATATCCCCCAACAACACTTCTTCCATAAATCATAGCATTACTTACAAAAAAGTCAACTCTATCAAAATCTTTATCTATCTCTAAAAATAGAGGTTTAAACTCATCTAACTCTAAAATATTTAGTTTATATGCTCTAGCTTTAATATTATATTTACTCTCTAAATCATTAGCTATATTTTGAGCTATCTCTTGATTTGAGTTATATGTAAATGCTACATTTACACCCTCTGACGCAAATTTATAAGCTATCGCTTTGCCTATACCTTTAGTAGCTCCTGTAATTACTACGGTTTTACCTCTATTTGACATACTATTTTGCTCCTACTATATTATAATCTCTCATTACCTCTTCAATTTTACGCATATTCTCACTACTAGGTTTAACTAATGGTAGTCTATACTCTAAACTATCAATTAATCCAGCCACATACATAGCATATTTTATAGGAATTGGGTTACTCTCACAAAACATAACTTTATTAATAGGATATAGCATATCATTTAACTCTTTAGCCCTTTCAAAGTTTCCCTCTAAGGCAGAATGGACAAGCTCACTTTTTAGGTCTGGAAGTAGATTTGCTGTAACTGATGTTATACCTTTTCCACCATTTGCTAAAATTGGGTAATCTATAGCATCATCACCTGAGAATACATATAGATTAGCTCTCTTAGATAGAAGCTCAACAGTTCTCTCAATAGAACCTGTTGCCTCTTTTATTCCAAATATATTATCTACATCATCAAAAAGTCGGCATACTGTATCGGCACTTATATCAACTCCCGTTCTACCTGGCACATTATATAACATAAAAGGTATATCAACAGACTCGGCTATCGCTTTATAGTGTTGATATAACCCCTCTTGGCTTGGTTTATTGTAATATGGGCTAACTGAAAATATTGCATCAACTTCACACTTTTGTGCATGTTTTGCTATATCTATGGCTTCTGCTGTTGCATTACTTCCTGCCCCTGCTAAAACTTTTGTATCTGTTCCCTTACAAACCTCTACTGCTATCTCTATACATCTTTTATGCTCATCATGGCTTAGAGTTGCACTCTCACCTGTTGTTCCAACTGGACATATTGCATCAATTCCATTATCTATCTGTCTTTGAATTAATTTAGCAAAAGTCGCCTCATCTAAAGCACCATTTTTAAAAGGTGTAATAATTGCTGTTGTTGCACCTGTAATTAAATTTTCCATATTATTTGCTCTTTCTAAGTATAATTGTTGTTGATAGGTCATCATTAAAGTATTTTTTTGCTACTTCTGTGACCATTTTAGGTGTAATTTTATCTAAATTCTCTTCATAATTAAGTAAAGGGTTAATATTTCCTCTAACTAAATAGCTACCATATAGTGAGTTTACATCAGAAGAACTCTCTAACGAGTAGATAAAATCTGCCTTTGCATTTATCTTTACCTTTTCAAGCTCCTCTTTAGTAACTCCTCCCTCTTTTATCTTATCTATCTCTTTATGTATAGCCTCTTCTAAATTTTCAATTTTTACATTAGGGTTTGCCATTGCCATAAATAAGAAAATACCATCATCAGTCATCTCCATATTATAAGCGTAAACCATATTGGCTAACTGTTTTTTATCTATAATTTCACTATTTAAACGGCTACTCTTTCCTGAACTTAAAAGTTCAGATATAGCAGATAAAACCACTTGGTCTTTATGTTCAAAGTTAGGAATTGGATAGGCTATAGCAATAGTATCAACTCTGTTATTGTCTTTATATATTATATTTCTAATTTTACCATCTCTTTTAGGTTCAATAGGTTTACAAGGTGGGATTTTATGGTCATTTTTTATATTTCCAAAAGCCTTTTTAGCCTCTTTAAATACTACCTCTTTATCAATATCCCCACTAACTATTAAAATAGCATTATTTGGCTGATAATATTTTTTATGAAATTCTCTAATATCATCAATAGTCCAAGTTAAAATATCATTCATAAACCCAATAGGTGTCCAGTGGTAAGGGTGAGCTACAAAGTGAGTATTAAATAGTCTAAAGTACATATATCCTAATGGTGGATTATCAGTTCTTACTCTTCTCTCCTCTGCTACTACATCTCTTTCTATCTGAAACTCTTTATCTTTTAAATTAAGGTTCTGCATAAGTTCAGCAAAAAGTTCCATAGAGGTAGATATATTTTTAGAGTTAGATGTAATAAAATAGCTAGTGTAATCAAAACTTGTACTAGCATTATTGATTGCACCCTTAGATTTTACTATCTTATCAAACTCTCCAGCCTCTAAATTTTTAGTAGATTTAAAATTCATGTGTTCTAACATGTGGGCAATTCCAGTCTTACCCATTACCTCATTTCTACTTCCTACTTTATAATATATATCTGTGGTAATTACACTAGAGCCATTTTTCATAGGAATAGCCACAACCTCTAAACCATTATCTAATGTTTGTGTATAATATTTTGGTAATGAATTTCCCATTAAATCTCCTATTATCAATAGTAATATAAATACAATTTTTTTAAAATTCTCAATTCTCAATTCTCAATTCTCCATTATCTATAATCTGCCCCAATAGCTTCAGTTATACTCTTATATCCATCAGCCTTAATAAGTTCAGTAAGTTCTAAATTTATATCTTTTATCATTTTAGGTCCATTATAGATTAGCATACTATATATCTGAACTAAACTAGCACCTGCCTTTATTCTTCTATAGGCATCTTTAGCATCTTCAATTCCACCAACAGATATAAGTATGGTTTTTCCATAAAGCTCTTTAGCTATAGCTTTAAATAGATTAAATGATTTCTCTCTTAGCAAAGCACCAGATATTCCACCAAAATCTTTAGCTTCATTGGTTAAAGAGTAATCAATGGTTGTATTAGTAGCTATTATTCCACTTGCTCCTGCTTTAACTGCCACTTTACAAATATTAATAGCATCATTAGGGGTCATATCAGGAGCAATTTTTAGTAAAATTGGCTTTTTAGTAATAGATTTTGCAACCTCAAAAAGCTCTTTTATAAACTTCTCATTTTGTAAATCTCTTAAGTTTGGTGTATTTGGTGAAGATATATTTATAACCATATAAGTACCATAATCTTTAAACTTTTCAAGAAGAGTTTTATAATCTTCTATAGCTTTATCTTCAGAAGTTGTTTTATTCTTACCAATATTTATCCCTATTGGATAGTCAAAAAAGTATAATCCATTTAACCTCTTTAACATAAAATCAGCACCAAGATTATTAAATCCCATTGCATTCTGTAAAGACCTATCATTTTTAAGTCTAAAGAGTCTAGGTTTTGGGTTTCCACTTTGTGGTTTAGGTGTAACTGTTCCAATCTCTGTAAATCCAAATCCAAGAGTTGGTGTGGCAGTTATATATTCACCATTTTTATCAAATCCTGCACCAAGTCCTACAGGATTTTTAAACTCTCTTCCAAAGAGTTGTTGAGAAATAACCGAATTTTCTACAAAATATCGGTTTTTAAGAAATCGTAATATAGTAGGGGCGTAAGGTAAAGATTTTAATCCAAGTCCTGCTATAGTATGAGCCGTTTCAGGCTCAAAACTAAAAAGAACTTTTTTTACGCTTTTATAAGAAAAAAGTGACAATAGTAACTCCAAATATTTAAATTGGCGTATTATAGCAAAATAATTTTAGTCAAAGTAGTAGTGAAGTGATAATAAAAAATCTCCTCTATCATTAAGATGTTGAAATTTACTTGTACTCATATATCTATATCCCAAATCAATATCAATTAAATTATTAACCACATAATTAAATCCTGCATTTCCTCCAAATAGATAGCCATTATCTGTAATACTACCCTTTTTATGTTGCATAGCACCTAAAGAGAAGCCCAAATATGGTTTAAAGTCATAATCTCTAAATAGTTCAGTTAAAACTCCCTTATCAACTTGAATAATAGCACTATGATAAGTATGGTTTGAACTAATTGCATAATTATAGTTTAAAGATGTTCTCCACTCTGAATTCTGTTTTCCATAACTAAAACCTATAGTTGGTGCATCTATATTATCATATTGAGTATATGCACTTTGAAGACCAATAAAAGTATAAATCTCATCTATTCCATTATTATATGCGTTTAGTATTCCTGTAGATAAAAGTATTATTGCTATTTTTTTTATAAGAAATTTCATAATTTTCCTTTGTTTATTTATAATCTTTTAGAAATTTAAGAAATTATATCAAAAAAGATGGTTTTTTTAAATAAAATAGCTATTTAGTTTAAAACCTCAATTTTTCCAACAATCTTTTTTCGTCTATTAATAATCTCAATTCTATCTCCAACTTTTAATTTAGATTTATCTATTTTAAACTCTAAACTTCTACTCTCTCTTGGATTTTTAGGCTTTTTGGGTTTACTAGCCCAAACTATTTTTTTATTACGAATAATTTTATAAATAAATGGTACACGAGAAACCTCTTTAAACTTAATAGATATGCTATCTTTCTCTTTAGATAAATAAATTTTTAATGTAACAAGCTTTTTATCTGTAGCAAACGAAACACCTTTTACTTTATCCTC
This sequence comes from Campylobacteraceae bacterium, assembly GCA_027065385.1. Taxonomy (GTDB): domain Bacteria; phylum Campylobacterota; class Campylobacteria; order Campylobacterales; family Sulfurovaceae; genus UBA1140. The sequence continues at coordinate 16,966 of JAMOOP010000025.1, forward strand.
TTTTGGTTTATTTTCAAATCCCTCATCAACGGGTCTTAAATATTTATCTCAATAGTAGCAAAAAATAATGATATTTAAGAAATAAAGCTATAAATATACTCCTACTTTAATCTATATATAATAAAAAAACGCTATAATTCCACATATTATAACAAAAAAGATGTTTTTTTATGATAAAAATATCAATATTAGCACGAGATTTAGGCATTCATCGTAATACTTTGTATATTTAGAACAAAGAAGGTAAGATAAAATTCATAAAAGTCAATAAATTAAATTATGTAACTTATAAAACTTATAGTAGTATTATAAATAAAAAATAATTTTAAAAAGCAAAAGAAATGATATTTAAAAAG
>JAMOOP010000026.1 GCA_027065385.1 Campylobacteraceae bacterium
CTTATATCACCATTTTTTTATTAAAAAATTAAAAAAAATTAAAATATTGGAATATTAAAATATTAAATATTAAAAATATTAAATATTAAATATCAAAATCCCTCACCTCCATATCTTTATATTATATAGGGGTGGTGAGGGGAAATCCAGCCTGAGCCACACGCCGGAACCAAAGCCAGACGTGCAGTCCAAGCCGGACGTGTTACTGGAGCCATACCGCGGAGAACCATCAGCTCCACGGCACAGCTCCAGTAACCAGCTAGGAGCGGCAGCACTATTTCCTGTACTGTCTTACTCCTAACTTTTGAAGTTCTCGCGCAGGGATATTCCCGCGCGATGTAAGGCCCATTAAGTTAGGGCCATACTCCTTCTCCAGTTTCCATACTGGAGAAGGTGAGAACGCCTCTGTGGCGTTCTCAAATAAAGTAATTTCTCACAATTTACTTTTAGTTTTTTTGTTTTCTTTTTTCATTTTTATTAAATTATTTAAATAAAATAAACCAACCCTCTTTCAATTTTAAGATGATCTACGCAGTGAAACACTGCATAGAATCATCTTAAAATTTTCATTCTCGCAATGTTTTATTCCTGTCAGGTATATAACACCTTAACAGAAAATAAACTTGCAAGAATGAGTAGTTTTTTTAGGATGCTTTCCTAGGGGAAACTACCTAACCCTAGTCTCGCTCTTGTCTCCGAGCGAGATAAAAATAGATGAGATTACTCTCCGCTAATCTCATCTATTACATCCAAGAAATCTTGGATGTTAATTTTATTTATTCATTTCATAATGAAAAATAATAAAATAAAATAAAAAAAAGTATACACATATCACTGCACGAATACAGTAATATGTGTATACAAAAATAAAACTAATTAAGTTCTGTCTCCATTTTTTCTATATCTTCTTTTGTAAGATATAGAACATTTTTTTCTAAATAATTTTCTCAAATTTCTAATTTATTTTTTTTACAATCATATTTTTTTAATAACTTTAATTTATCTTGGAAAGATAAATTTTTTCAAAAATGAATTTCTTCTAACAACCTTATAATAAGGTCGTTAGAAACTTGCCCTATTAATATAGGCCGCTTTTTTGTCCGCGTATAAAAATGAAAATATTTTTTTATTTTTTCCATCTCTTTCTCGGAAAGAGATGAAAAATTATCTTTAATTTTCCCTGTATCAATTGAAAATGTCACAAACTCAGTATCTTTTAAGATACTGATTAATAATATAAATTTGTTACCGTTTTTAATTTTTATTCTCCAAGGTTCTTTACTTTCAATACTTAGTCCAAGCATTGAAAGTAAATTAGTAAATTCTTTTTTCTTATTTATAATTTTCATAATAATATTTTTATAATATAAACATTCTCCTCTGCTCCTGTCAGCTTAGCGGAGTGCAGAGGAGCAGAAACTCCGCTAAACCTATCTGTACTTCTTTATTATACTGTCGCTACAGATACGACAGTCCGTAGGTTTTTGAGCGGAACCCACAGGTAAACCGCATCGATATTCTCTCCACTGGATAGTGGAGAGATAAGATATTTTTTTAATTATATAAAACACCACTCTATCCTTTAGGGACAGAGTGGTGATAACAATCAGAGAGTTATAACAACTCCCTGATCTTCTTTTTTAAATTATTTAGCTTAGCGTTGCACTGAGCTAGTTTCTTTTTTAATTTTTTTTAAATATAAAATAAATTATTAGCATACGAACACGTCAAGTGTCCGTATGTTTTCTTTTGTGAGACTTATCACAAAGTCTCATCTTTTAAATTTTACTTTATATATTTTCTCGGAGGTTCATCACCTCCGAGATTTTTCTTCTACTAATTCTACTAATGCAGAGTTAGTAGAGAAGTCTCCTCCTCGGGAATACTGTCACTCCCGAGAGGAGAATTTCATTTCCTCTCAAGGAGTAACAGTATAAAAATTAATTTTATCTATCTGAGCCGGACAAAAGTCCAGCTCAAATAGATTTTCAATAATTTTTTGTAGTTTCTTTTTCATTTTTAATTTATTTTAAAAAATAAAAACAAAACAAATTCCACCTCCTCGTCCTTTAGGGACTTGGAGGTGATAAAAGCAGACATGCTATTGTTCTAACATGTCTGCTATTTCGTCTGCTTCAAGTTGTTCAATTTCCTCTTCCAATAATTGAAGAGGAATTTTAAAATAATCTCTTACTTTATACTTCTCTACTTTCCGTATTGGAAGATAAATTGTATAACCTCTATACTTAAATTTAATTCGTTCCTTCCTATTATACCGATGTCCAGTGTCATATAAAGAGTAATTTTTAATTATAACTTTTTTAGTCATGGTATATATATTAAAAAATAAAAACACTAAACAAAGTGTTAGCACTTGCCGAGCGAAGCGAGGCATTAAATAAAACGTGATATTTAGTCTATACGTATTATACAAACCTATACGTTGGATGTCCAGCCTTACGGAGTGAGCGAAGCGAACGGAGTAAGCGAGCGAAGCGAGCAATTAAAAGTACGATATAAACAAGTAGAACAATATAAAGGGATAGAACCCCCAATAACAAGAATAAATAGGAATAGTGTCTCCTTTCCCCTCAGTCGTTTTTAGATACTCTAGAAAAGCTACTCACTCATACATTTACCCATAAGTCCTATATAGAACTATATGGACCATATAGGTTCACAGGGACTATATAGACCTATAAGGACCACATAAACCTAAATACCCTATAGAGACCATACAGTCCTAAAGAGATTATATAGATCTAAAAGTCCTATATACCCCAAAGGACCTAAATAGACCATATAGGACCAAAGGGACTAAATAGACCTAAAAGGTAAAATAGGACTATAAGGACCAAAAGGACTATATAGACCATTTAGTCCTAAAAGGACCATAAAGACCAAATGGGGTTGATTTTTAATAAAAAAAGTATATATATACATATATGTTTTATATTATAAAAAAATCAATATGAACAAATGAAAAATGCATAAAGTGTATGTAAGAAACAAAATGTTAATTGATTTAATAGAGTTAGCTTGACCTAGTAAGGCGATTAATATGTTGTTTGATTATTTAAAGTATTGAAGTAGTTGAAATGATATAGTTGATAAATTTTTTGCAGATAATATTAATAATAATAAAATAGGAGAAGGAAAAGATACTGATAGTGGAAAGACCTCTATTAAAGACCACGATACTATAGAGTTTTAATTTTTTAAACAAAACAAATAATGTTTTTATATTCAAACTATATAGAATGAAGAGATATTAATTGGGACTTAGATTTAGTTAAACTAGATGAAGTAGCAATAAAC
>JAMOOP010000027.1 GCA_027065385.1 Campylobacteraceae bacterium
AAGTTTTATTAATCTGCCATTATTTATATCGAACTCTTGATTATCACTTCTTAGTTTGCTCATTAACTCTAAATCTTCTAAAACTAAATGATTATATCCTCTCTCTTTGGCTTGTTTAATTAATTTTCAAGAGGAATTTTATTAAAACAGTTATCTAAGGTAGCTTGAACCTTAATCATAACAAATAATTTTGTGTTATTTGCGATTTTAATCAAGAGTTCCATTCTCTCTATAATATTTTGACCTAAGATAAGTCTCTAAACTGCCTTTGTAATTTTCACATTTTCTTAAAATATCTATATAAGTTTCACATATTATACACATATTATATAGGCTACTTTATTGCTGGTATTTCTAAAATTATTGACTCATTATTGAAGTGTGCATTTATATAGTTATCTGTTGCAATATCCAATATCTCTTTATCTTTACTTCTATCTCTAATATTACTATTAAATAAAAAAAGAATAATAGGATACTTTTTCCCATTTACAATAATAAGTTCACCAATTTTAATTTTAATCTTAATTTTTATACTAGGAGATAATTTCATCTGTTCAAATATTTTACGAATTAAAAAAGAGAAGTTATTTTGATGAATATGTAGTTTTGGTAGTTCATAGTCTGTAATAAGTTGTAACTTTCCACTATATTGCATTTTAAAAAGTTCTATATTTGCTTCAAATAATAAATTAATATCTGTTTCTGAATACCCTTCTAAATGAATTACATTATTAATTTTTACCATAGGTTTATTATATAGATGTATTCCTATCTCCTCTTCATTATTATATGAAACATTAATTGCATAAAATTCAAAATATCCAAAAGATAAATCAAGAAGAGTTTTTTTATATCCAAAATTTTTAGGAGCATAAGAGAGTGTAATATCAAAAAGTTCTTTTCTACTACAAGAACCCATTAACATCTCTGCACTAGAGTTTAAATATACTATTTTTCCTTTAGAGTTAAAAAGAACAAAAGGGTTTGCATCATATTCAATAAAAAATTTAAAATCAATCGATACCAAGTTCATAAATCTTTTTCCTTAAAGTATTTCTATTTAGACCCAAAATAGAAGATAATCTAAGTTGTGATTTAAATTTTTTTAGACCAGCTTCTATAAGAGGTTTTTCAAAAAGTGGGAGCTGTTCTCTATAGGCATTATTTCCATCTATCTCTTTATATAAATAGTCAAAAAGTATCTGCTCTATATCTGTTTCTGTTAGGTTATTTAACATAAGTTTTTTATATATAGATGCTTTTAGTGATTTTATATTATCATCTAAATTAATATTATTATAGTTAAAATTAAAGTTAACAACACCTCCTATCATTAACTCTTTTTTTATATCTTTAATAAAATAGTCTATAAGTAGCTCTATATCTTCTTCTCTTTCTCTTAGAGGAGGCATATTATAAATAAACGCAAATTTTCTCTCTATTAAGGAGCTATTTTTTACTCTATTAGCAATAGCAATAACTCGTTTATTTTCAAAGTTAAGAGACTCAATATTATCAATAAACTCAAAATTATATATAATAACCTCTTGAGAATTATCTAAAGCTCTAGTTAACTCTTCTATATTTTTACCATCAATAAATCTCTGTTTAGGAAAAAGAGTTTTAACAAGAGTTTTTTTCCCCGTATGAGGCTCTCCTATAAGAATAGCTGATACAAAAAGTGATTTACTTAAAGTTAGCCCTTTAACAATATTATCTATTTGTGCAGAATTGCTTAAAAATTGAACAGGTTTCATAGATAAATTATAATATTTTTTGCTTATAGAAATGTGATTAATAGTTTAACTTTTATTTTTAAACTCATAGGTGTAGCAGTTGCCCACCTTTTGAGTTAGTTTTACTAAAATGAGTACCCTAATCCAAAATAACCTATAGAACTACTCATAGTAAAATTACTTTTATATGGAGATAAATCACTTGAATTAAATCCTTTTCCTGCTATATTTATAGAAACATCTCCCATATCCCATTTTGAATATTTATAACCTAGTGTTGCATATATTCTAGGACTTAGAGTTAACCAACCCCATTTAAATTTTTCTGTAAATGGTGTAAAATAGAGACCTAAACCATACTCTTGATATGTACCATCAACACTTAAATCACTTTTTATATACTCATTAGATATATATCCTGTTTGATAAGCATAACTAGCTAATCCATAAACAGATAATTTATCTCCTATTAAACTTTTTTGAAAATTAATAGTTGGCCCTACTTTATATGTCATGACTTTTGTTTTGGTATCATCAAATAGTTGTTTTGCATTCTGCATACTATCAATGTTATTAGATATTAGATCTAAGTTTGGAACGGTACTACTACTTTTAGTAGCATCTATCCAAGGTATAGATAAACCAACTAAAACACCTACCCCTAAAAAATCATCTTCACTTTTATGTATAATATCATAACCTGCTTTTATATTTGCATCTAATCCTTTTACTCTATACTCCATTTGAGGAATATTAAAATTTGTAGCCATATTATTATATGTTTTTTGAGCTTGAATTAAATTTTTAGAGTCAAACCAATTTAAATCATAAGAGTAAAATATATTACTACTTCCCATATTTGAGTGTCTATTAGTAATTGTATAAGATGCTACATCATTATCTATACTCCCTGTAAGACCTAGAAATCCCCCATCCATTGTAAATGTTCCATTTCCAAATTGAAACTCTGCACTAAGTAATCCACTTGTAAGACCCATAAAAAATAGCAAACTTTTTTTCATACTTTTAATACCCTTTTAAAATTATTTATATTTCTATTATAAATTTAAATAATAAAAAAGAGTTTTTCTATCATATATTTAAAATATTTTTTTAGAATTAATAGTTATATGTTACATAATAGTTACTTATCTAAAAAACAATAAACAGTTTTTTTGATGAAAGTCCAAAGATTATATTATTATTTTGATATAATATAAAAATTAAAAAACTGGGATAAAACTGTCAATAACCTCTCCCAATCCTTGACGGATATGGAAGAGGCTTGATTGACCAGACTGAGTTGCTAGAAATAGCTAACTACGATATTTTCGTTACCACACCTTGGAGTGCTTCTCCAGCTCCAAGCTCTGTGTAGGCTCTTTAAGTTGGGTTAAAGCCCTGTGAACCTAGGGACGGTTTGCCATTGCAAACAAGCATTAATATCATTGTCGAGGAGAGAGTCAAAAGACCGTTACCACTGCAAGGTGAGTTAATTTGAAAAAGGATTTTTAATGGTTTTTGTATTAAGCAAGAACAAAACTCC
>JAMOOP010000028.1 GCA_027065385.1 Campylobacteraceae bacterium
CTATCAAAATAAATATAGTTTTTATTCCAAAATATAGGATTAATCTCGGACACGACGGCTTTAGCCTCGTTAAAAATTAGATAGTAAATAGAACTTAAATATAGATTAAACTGCAAATCCCAGGTCAGACTGCTATCTGCTCTCTGTATCAATGCTTCTAAATTACTTTGGTTGTTACGCCTTCTTAGGACACTCTGACTTTATTAATTTATATTATTTATCTAAATCAGATTGTTTTACTCCTATTTAAGTTAAATAGGAGTAAAATAATGATTAATTATAATTATTATAATTTTATATTATTTAAAGGAAGTAAATATGAAAGATATAACACTAGAAAGTAAAATATTTGACTTATTAAATGAAAATACTAATATGAAAGATATTTTGATAGATATCAGTTCTAAGTTTAAAAAATTCAATAAGTCTATTATTGAAGAGACACTTTTAAAGGAAAATATTACCCTTAGTAAGATGGCAATTGTTGTTGGAATGGAACCTGTTGAGTTACTAAATAATGTGCGTAAAGTTGTTGGACAAGAGCCTATTAAAGCAGTATATACAGATGTTGTTATAAAGAATGAAGAGATTCCCAAATGGTCAAAAGCAGAAGTAATAAAAACCATTGATGCGAATAAACTACTTAGAAATGATTTAAGTCCATTGGTTGAAGTATTAAAAATATTAGAGGAGCTTAAAGGTGGAGATTTATTGACCATTACCTCTTTCTTTCAACCTCAACCATTGATTGATGATTTACTAAAAATGGGTCACTCTATTTATGTTCAAAAAGTGGCTGATGAAGATTTTATTAGTTATATTATGAAAAAAAAGATGAACAAAGCTAAAGATTTTAAAGAGGCAGGATTAAGCCCTTATTTAGATAGTACACAGTCTCCAAGACGATACTTTTTGATAGCTACTCAATTACCATTTTTTATAGAGAGTTGTGTAAAACATTCAGAGACAATTGGATTGGATAAAGATACGCTTAAAAAAATAAGAGGTCTTATGTCCCAAACCAAACCACAAGTGGTAGATAATGCAACTATTGTTAAAAGAATGGAACTTGAAGCGATAAATAAAATGGTAGATGAGAAGTGTTCTGCTGATGAAGTTGATGAACTTTTTGTTAGAATTGCAAATCAACAATTATTTATGCAAAGAATTCATGCCAAATGTATCAATGAAGTTCAAGCTATATTAACCGATGAGCAGTATATAAAATTGATTGAGATTTTAAAACTGGGTGTTGAAAATGATTAGAAGTTAAAAATGGAACTCAATAAACGCTCTTTAGAGCATTTCCCAGTACAGATTTTTGCTATTATTATGGGTCTCTCTGGTTTATCAATAGTTTTTGCTAAGGCGTATCATCTTATTGATATGCCTTATTGGATTTATGGAACACTATTACTTATAAATACGGTATTATTTTTAGGTATATTTACTGCTTATATGTTTAAGTGGTTACTCTACCCTGAAGCTGTTAAAAAAGAGTTTAATCACCCAATAAAAAGCTCGTTTATGGCTGCGATTTCAATTAGTTTTTTGCTAGTTTCCATTGCATATTATGACTTTGCACCAACGGTTTCTATACTTTTATGGTATGTGGGTACACCATTACAGTTAGTCTTTACTCTAATTATTCTTCATTATTGGATAGGTAATGATTTAAAAGTGGTACATAGTAACCCTGCTTGGTTTATCCCTATTGTAGGAAATATGCTTGTACCTGTGGTGGGAATAGAGGCTGCTCCTATTTGGATATCGCTCTTTTTCTTCGCTTTGGGACTCTTTTTTTGGGTGGTACTTTTTACCATTATGATGTATCGTATTGTTTTTCATCACCCTTTGGCCAAAAAATTAGTGCCGACACTTTTTATACTCATTGCTCCTCCTGCTATAGGCTTTGTAAGTTATTTTCGTATTACAATGGGTAGTATTGATATTTTTAGTATGTCGCTCTATTTTATAGCACTATTTACGCTATTTTTACTACTCTTTATGGTAAAAATGTTTGACACCAAACAGTTTTTTATCTCATGGTGGGCATATACTTTTCCCTTAGCAGCTATTACCATTGCTACATTACTTATACATATGGCATTAGGAACAATATTAACTTATATTGGGTCAATGATTTTAATCATTCTAACCACAGTTGTGATAGGTTTCGTTACATATAGAACCATTCAAGAGTGTCAATTAGGAAAAATTTGTATAGAAGAGGTAGAGTAATGATAGATAAAAAAAATATTTTAATTGGTGTAATTTTAGGTTTTGTATTGAGTTTATTTGTATTAGGATTTGCTTTTAAGGTAGCAGCTCCTACAATGTTTTTTAAAGAAGTAAGTGTACCTTATAATTTTGAAAAAACAGTCAGGGTAATTAAAACGCGTATCAATAAACAAGAGGGTTGGCATGTCACAGATATTATAGACCAACAAAAAGAAGTTTTAAATAATGGTGGTCAAAATGTGGGAAAAGTTAAAATCATTAAATTTTGTAATGGTAAACTCTCTGGCATAATATTAGATAATGATAGTAGTAAATTTATGGCTGCGAAGATGCCATTAAGTATTGCCGTCTATGAAAAGAATGACGGTAGAGTGACTATTGGACTGATGAACGGATATATTATGGCACGGCTCTTTGCAGGAACACGAGAGGGTGAGATAATGGAAGAAGTAGTGAAAGATATAGAAGAGATTTTAGGATTCTTACACTTTAGATTTACAATATTTTAAAAGGAAAAAAGATGATAGCTATACCAATTAAATTAAACAGAGAAGATTCAGCTGTAGCTCCACTATTTGGCAAAGCAAAATGGTTTGCTTTTGTAGAAGATGGGAAAATAAGCATAGAAAAAAATGAAACCCAAAGTGGTTCAGATGTTGTTCATTGGCTAGTTGAAAAAGGGGTAAAAGCACTAGTAATGCAAAAAATGAGTCAGCCTCCTTATCAGATGATTAAAGAAGAAGGTAGTATTACTGTATTTTATATAGGGAGTGGGCGAATTTTACTTACTGAAGCTATTAAAAGATATGAAAATGAATCTCTTGTAATTGTTGATGACAGTAATGTAGATGAGATTATTAAGATAAAAAGATAGGATTTTAAAGTTAAGTGATGCTTATGGCTTTAGTTCCGTATATTGGGGAGAGGCTAAAGCCATCTCGTCCAAAAAAAGCTTAATGCATTAACATTATACTTTAGCCTCATATAAAGCTGGAATTTAAAAATAAAAACTAAACCAGCTAATATCTTTAATTGTCAATTC
>JAMOOP010000029.1 GCA_027065385.1 Campylobacteraceae bacterium
AAAGCTGGTGTTGAAAAGTTTATTATTCCAGGTGCAGATCCATCAACACTTGATAGAGCTATTGAGATAGTGGAAAAATATGAAGATATATATTTTGCAATAGGTGTTCATCCTTACAATATAAATTCTTTTAATGGTCTTGATTTTGAAAAATATGTTTATCATAAAAAATGTATTGCTATTGGGGAGTGTGGTCTAGATTATTTTAGATTAGAAGGCTCAGATGAAGAGAAAGAGCTTGAAAAAGAGCAACAAAAACAAGTTTTTATACAACAGATAAAGTTAGCTAAAAAATACAATAAACCTATGATAATCCATATTAGAGATGCTTCGAGAGATTCTAAAGAGTTATTACTTAAATTTAATGCTGGTTTAGTTGGTGGTGTTTTGCATTGTTATAATGCAGATGAAGAGTTGTTGAGTTTAGCTAATGAAAATTTTTATTTTGGAATAGGGGGAGTTGTTACTTTTAAGAATGCAAAAAAACTTATAAATGTACTGCCTAAAATACCTAGTGATAAACTTTTAATAGAAACCGATGGACCTTATTTAACACCTATTCCTTATCGTGGAAAGCGTAATGAACCATCATATACAACTTTTATAGCAGAGAAAATTTCTGAAATTTTAGAGATACCTTTGTCTAAGATTGAAAATAGTAGTACAAATAATGCAAGACAACTTTTTAAAATCTAAAATTATATTAATTTTAATGCTTATTTAGGTAAAATTTAAGCTTTTAAGGTTGTGTAAATATTTAAACTATTTTATATATTTTTCTTATCATCAGTTGTTTATGCAAATATTTCATATACAACAAATTATGATAAAGAGTTACAATTATTAGAGTCATTTGATATAGAGCTATCTTTTATATATGATAAATCTATGAATAAACTTCTTATAAAGGACAATAAAGATAGTTTCTTTTTTAAAGCTATAGATGAAGCATATATATATATGCCTACGATAAAAAATATTTTATTTCAAAATAATATACCAAAAGAGTTTATCTATTTGGCAATGGTTGAATCACATTTTTCAGTTTTAACACATTCAAATAAAGAAGCTGTTGGAATTTGGCAATTTACACCTGAAACTGCAACTGATTATAATTTGAAGATAAATAGATATATTGATGAAAGACAAGATATAGTAAAATCAACACAAGCAGCAGCAGATTTTTTAAATAAGTTGCATATAAAATTTGGAAAATGGTATTTGGCTATAATAGCCTATAATTGTGGTGCAGGTAGATTAAGTGAAGCTATTTATAAAGCCAAAAGTGATAAATTAGCTATATTATTAGATGAAAATAACAGTTATATTCCTAAAGAGAGTAAAAGATATCTTCGAAAAATTATTGCTTATACATTATTAGGAAATAATGAACTTTTTTTATTAAATAAAGAGTATGATCATTTTCTAAATATTGTTAATACATATTCAATGTCTACTGTTAGTTTACCAGCAGGAGAGTCTTTACAAAGGGTGTCACAAATAATTAATATGCCTTTAGATAAATTAAAAAGTCTAAATAAACATCTTAAATATGGGTTTACTCCACCTAATTTAAAAAGATATAATATATATATACCTTATGCAAAATTAGCAGAATTTAAACAAAAATATTTTGAAACTCTTGCTCATAGTAGCTATAAAGTACATGTTGTTAAAAAAGGGGATAATCTGAAAATGCTTAGTAGAAAATATAATGTTTCCTATATCTCTTTAGTAACATTTAATAAACTTGTAAGTCCAAAACTAAACTTAGAACAAGAACTACTTATACCAATAAAATAGGATTGAATATATGAATAAAATATTTGTTTTGACTACTGTCACTATTATGATGTTAATTAATGGGTGTAGTACTCGTGGAACAGGTGTTTATAAAAAAAACAGTGTGTCTGTAGAAGAGTATACTCCTATAATGGATAAAAAAAAATATACTCATCCAACAATGAAACCCTATGAGATAATGGATATAAAATATTATCCAGCTGTTGTAAAAGTTGGAGATAAATTTAATGGAAATGCTAGTTGGTATGGACCAAATTTTCATGGAAAGTTAACATCAAATGGCGAGACTTATGATATGATGGATATGACAGCAGCTCATAAAACAATGCCGATGAATACTATTCTTAAAGTTACTAATAATAACAATGGATTAACAACACATGTTCGAATTAATGATAGAGGTCCTTTTGTTGGAACAAGAATTATAGATTTATCAAAAGCAGCTGCAAAAAAAATAGATATGATTGGAGCAGGTACAGCATCCATCACTATAGAAGTTCTAGGTTTTGCATCTAAAAAAGATGTATCTAAAGTTTCATCTCTAAAAAAAGCAGCTTCAGTAAAAGTAACAAATGATTTTTGTTTACAAATCGCTTCATTTTCAAATATAGATGGTGCAATTAAAATTCAAGAAAAATATAATGGTACCGATGGTTATAAAACTATAATAAAAGATGTAGAAAGTAATAATGGAAGAATATTTAAGGTATTATTAGATGGTTTTGATAGCCGTCAAGAGATTATTGATTATAAAGAAAAAAAAATATTTAAACATTCATTTATTGTGAAAAAGGACTAAAGATGATAGAAAAAATAAGAAAAACAAAAGAAACAGATATAACTATTTCATTAAATATAAATGGAACTGGTAAAAGTAATATAGATACGGGTGTAGGTTTTTTAGACCACATGCTTGAGAGTTTTTCTAAACATTCACTTATCGATTTAAATATAATTTGTAAAGGTGATACTCATATTGATGATCATCATAGTGTAGAAGATATAGGAATAGTTCTAGGTTCCTTAGTAGCTGATGCTATATACCCTATAAAAAATATGGAACGCTTTGGAAGTGCAAATATAGTAATGGATGAAGCTTGTGTAAGTTGTGATTTAGATTTAAGCAATAGACCCTATATTGTTTACGAGTTATCTTTAATTGGTAAGGTTGGTAACTTTGATACTGAACTTGTAGAGGAGTTTTTTAGAGCATTTGTTTTAAACTCTCGTATTAGTGCGCATATTGTTCAGCTACGTGGAAAAAATCAACATCATATTATAGAAGCATCTTTTAAATCGGTAGCAGTAGCTATACGTAGAGCCGTTGTTGCAAATAATAGAGTTGGTATTCCTAGTACGAAAGATGTTTTATAGAACTTTATGAATATAAACTTTTTTTTTATTTTTATCTTTGTAGGTTTAATATCTATATATAATTTTTTTATTCCTATTAAAATAGTTCAGCAAGAGTTTGTAGATGTACCTCTTTTTGAGATTAATAACTTTACACTCTATGAACTTAATAATTTTGGTTTAGTAACATTGATGAGTGGAAAAAATAGTACAAGATATAGTGATAGATATACTGTATCTAAAATTAATTTTACAGATAATTCAAACCAATATATGATTAATATGATTGCAGAAAAAGGTATATATAAAAACAATAAAATTGCATTAACTGAAAATATTGTTTTTAGTAGAGCAGATGGTTTAAGTTTTAAAACATCTAGTGCTGAATATAATAAAAATACAAATATAATTACAACAGATGAAAAATATATCTTAGTTAAAGATACTCATAGTATCGCAGGTGATAGTTTGCGTTATTTTAATCTTTTAAATAAAATAGAATCATCAAATGTTATAGTTAAATATCAATTAGGAGAGTAAACTTACAATGAAATATCAAATAATATCTTTAGTTCTTTTACTAACAACAGTTTTATTATCAGAAGAGCTACAAGTAAAATCCAAGAAATTCACAGCTGATGAAAAAACAGGTATCTCTATGTTTGAGGGTGATGTTAATATTAAAAAAGGAATGGATGAATTAAATGCTTCTAAAATATCTATCTTTACAGATAATACTCATAAACCTATAAAATATATTGCAAATGGTAATGTTTCTTTTTATATTAATACCAATACAGGAGCTATATATAGTGGAAAAGCTCAAAAAGTTATCTATCTACCTAAAGAAAAAGAGTACCATTTTTATGAAAATGTTACTTTAAGTCAATTAAATGAAAAAAAAGTGATTATCGGTGATGAAGTAGTTTTAAAAATAGTAGATGGTAAAGCATATGCTAAAGGTCAAAAAGATAAACCTGTTGTTATGATTTTTGATATATCAGAAAAAAAGGAAAAATAAAAAATGGTTGAAATTGTAGATGCAAAATTTATAACATCCGCACCAAATGTAGATGCAGCACCAGAGTCGTTAGCACAAGATGAAGTAGTATTTATGGCTAGATCCAATGTTGGAAAAAGTTCATTGTTGAATGCTTTAACAAATCACAAAGGTTTAGCAAAAGTATCTTCAACACCAGGGAAAACAAGATTAATCAACTATTTTGATGTAACATTTATAAATAGAGATACAGATGAGAAAAGTATTGCAAAGTTTGTTGATTTGCCAGGATTTGGTTATGCAAAAGTATCAAAATCTATCAAGTATAATTGGGAAAAAAATTTAACTGATTATATATCACAAAGAGAACAGATTAAACTTTTTATTCATCTTATAGATTGTAGACATCCTTATTTAGATATAGATACTCAAGTAAGTGAATTTTTATTTGATAATGTAAGAGAAAATCAATATATTTTACAGATTTTTACTAAAATTGATAAACTAAATCAGAAAGAGCAGAGTGCTTTACGCAAAGAGTTTCCAAATGCTATGATGGTTTCTAGCTCTAAAAAAAGAGGTATGCAAAAAGCTATTAAAGTTATTTATGAGATTTTAGAAGAAAAAGAGGAAAAGATAATTGATGAAGATTGAATTTAGAAAGGCTACACTTTCTAATATTGCTAAAATGCAAGAACTTATTTTTCCTGAAGTAGAAGCTGGAATTATTCTTGCTAGAGATAATGATGAAATTGCAACTAATATTAGGTCTTATACTTTAGCTTATCTAAATAATGAACTGATAGGTTTTTGTGCTTTGCATATTCATACAGCCGATCTTGCAGAGATTCGATCATTAATTGTAAAAGACTCTCAAAGAGGGAAAAAAATCGGAGAACAGTTAGTTCAATATGTTATCAAAGAAGCAATTAGCTTAGATTTAAAAAAAGTTTTAAGTCTAACATATAAAAAAAGTTTTTTTGAAAACCTAGGTTTTGTAGAAATTCCAAAAGCATCTATTCCTGAACATAAAATTTGGGCAGATTGTATTAAATGTAAACACTTTCCTGTATGCAACGAAGTATCCTTAATAAAAATCCTATCCTAGCGATATTTTATTTAGTTTTATTTCTCGTATATGAGAGTTTAACTAGTATATACCTTTTTTTACCACCTTTATTTGCACTATTTTTTGTGCTTTTTATACAAGCAATAAAAAAAGAAAATATTTTTCTTATATTTTATATTAGTCTATTTCTTTTTATTTTTGAAACAGATAAAGGGTATATGGCTTTTTCATCAATAATCTATTTTATATTAGTTTATAAATTTATTTTACCAAAAGTAGTTCAAAACTTTAGTTGTGTATTTTGTATTAAAATTTCTTATGTTTTAATAGCTTATATAGGATTTTATATATTTACACTTTTTTTAGCAAAAGTTTTTATGATACCGACACCAACAATAAACTATTATATGCTTTATTATATAATTATTGAATTTTTCTTAGTGAGTCTGTTATGAGAATGAAATTTGTATTTTTTGTTTTTGCAATAATATGGTTTGTTTTAATAGTTCGAGTATTTTTTTTATCGGTTCAATCAAATAGTTATTATGATAAATTATCTATTAACAATACAACAAAAAGAGAAAAAATCGCACCTGTTCGAGGCGAAATTGTAGATAGAAATAATAAACCTATTGCAATTAATAAACTTGGATTTAAAATACAATTAAAACCTCATCTATTAAGTAAAAAAAATATTCATCTATTTCATAAAGAGATAGATTTACTTATTAACACTTTACCTAACTTAAATAAAAAGAAAATTATAAAGAATTATAAAAAGAAAGACTCTTTTTATAATCATAACTATATTGATATAGTTCATTTTATTCCCTATGATGAAATTATGCCTGTTTACTCTGTACTTAATTTACGAGAAAACTTACATATTATCCCCTCACCAAAGCGTTTTTATCCCTATAAAACTACGGCAGCACATATTATAGGTTATGTTTCTCGTGCTAATAGAAAAGATATAAATAATAACTCTCTTTTAGAACTTATTGGCTATATAGGTAAAACAGGTATAGAAAAATATTATAATACTTATCTGCAAGGTGAAGCAGGATATAGAAAAATTAAAGTTAATGCTAATAATCAAGAGATAGAAGAATTAGAGTATAAAGCATCTATAGAGGATAGAAAATTAGCATTAACTATAGATATAGAACTCCAACAATATATTGCTACTCTATTTAAAGGTAAAGTAGGAACAGTAATTGTAATGGATACTAATGGAGCAATTTTATCCGCGAGTAGTTTTCCAAAATATGACTTGAATATTTTTGTATCAGGTATGTCACATAAAATGTATAAAGAACTTTCTTCTAGTAGTGACCATCCATTTACAAATAAGCTTGTTAATGGTTTGTATCCACCTGGTTCTGTAATTAAAACTGGACTAGGTCTTCTTTATATAACTACAGAGATAGATGAAAATTGGAATGTTAATTGTAAATCGCATCTACCTTTAGGAAAAAGAGTTTTTAGATGTTGGAAGAGAACAGGACATGGTAAAACAGATGTTATTAAGGCAATTAGAGAGAGTTGTGATGATTATTTTTATAAGGGTAGTTTACTTGTAGGAAATAAAAAAATGAGTGAAGGGCTTATACGTTATGGGCTAGGGACTAAAACAGGTGTTGATTTACCAAATGAGTTTATAGGTATTGTTCCATCTCGTGCTTGGAAAAGAAAAAAGTATAATCGTTCTTGGAATGTAGGCGAAACATTAAATACAGCAATAGGGCAAGGGGATTTTTTAATTACTCCTATGCAGATGGCTCAATACACAGCGTTAATGGCAACAGGAAAATTACCAATTCCCCATTTTGCAAAAACAATAGGTACAGAGGAATATAAACCACATTTACAAGATGTTTTAACAAAACAAGAACTTAAAAAACTACCTATCATACAAAAAGCTATGTATCAAGTATGTAACTATAAAAAGGGGACAGCATCTCATTTTGTAAACTCTAAAATTACGATAGCAGGTAAAACAGGAACAGCTCAAGTTATCGCTATAAAACAAAATATTAAAACACGAAAAAGAGAACATGAGTTAGCTTACTATAATAGATCTCATGCTTGGTTTACGACTTATGGACCATATAAAAATCCGCAGTATATTGTATCTGTATTAGTAGAACATGGTGGTCATGGGGGGTCAGCAGCAGGAAGAATGGTATCTAAAATCTATGATAAGCTTTTAGAGATGAAATATATAAAACCTTAGATAAAAAAATTAATTTTTATCTAAGGTTTTTTAATACTAATGTAAATCAGCATTTAGCTTAATCTCTCTAGTAGAACGAGAAGCTGTAATCTCACCAGTCATAGAGTTTTGTCTAAAATGAAGACCACTAAAGAAAGAGAGTTGTTTTCCTTTGAAAACTTCACCTTGCATATTAGCATTTGTATTTACTTCCATAATTTTTTTAAGCTCAGCAGGATAGATACCTATTTTTGTACCCTCTAAAATAGAAAGACCAGCATCAATAATACAACCATCACCTAAAGGAATACCACAAGTAGAATTTGCTCCTAAAAGACAATTTTTACCAATACTAATAGGATTACCATCAGTACCACTTAATACACCTAAGATAGAAGCACCACCACCAATATCAGAACCATCACCAACAATAGCAGATGAAGAGATACGACCCTCAACCATTACAGAACCAGTTGTTCCTGCATTAAAGTTAATATATGAAGCCCCTGGCATAACAGTAGTTCCACCTGCAAGTTGCGCACCAAAACGTACTTTTGAAGTATCTAATATACGAGTGTTATCTTGAGGAATAATATGTTGTAAAAATCTTGGGAATTTATCTACAAAGTCAATATGAGGATATTCATTTGCAAGTTTAAGTTCAATCTCAAACTCTCTTAAATAATCTAGCTCAATAGGCTGACCATTTGACCATGCAACATTTGGTAAGGCACCAAATGCACCATTTAAGTTAATATCTCTTAAAGGCACTTTTGCTTGAGAGATTGCATAAAGTTTTAAATATGAAGCTTCAACACTAGCTAATGGAGCATCATCAAAAATAAAAGTTACTTTAAATTCGCCCTCTTTAGTACCTGAACCAACTATTTGAGCATATAAAGCTGAAATAACTTGAATATTTTTATGAGCATCACCATAAGCTTCATCTGAATAGGGAGTAAAAGCATTTAAACAGCTCTTTAAAAAAGCTAAATTAATATTACAAACTACTTCTGTTTGAGTAAAATCAACAACTATACCTTGTTCTGCTAAAGCTCTTACAAAAATAGCAGCACTTCCAAAGTTTTCATCCCAGTTAATTAAAGGATAAGTAGCTTGAAGTGATTTTTCAACATTTAATTGCCCTAAATCTACTCTTGCTATACCAAATGCTAAAGGGTCTCTATAACCCTCAGTTGTTGTTTTAATATCTTCGATTAATGCTTTAAAAGCATCAGTTGATTGAATAATTTCCATTGAATTCTCTCTTAAATAATTTATTTAATACAATTATACTCAAATAATACTAATGATATTTGATATATAATACCTCTATGAATAAATGGATTGAATTAATTAACAAAGACGATTATATAGGTGTTAAACAATACCTAAAAAAAGGTGCTGATTTAGAGGAAACTAACGAAAGTGGTGAATCTATTTTAGCTTGTGCCATGAGAGGTCGTTGTGATATAGATTTTCTTATGCTTTTAATCGATAATGGTGCTGATATTTTTGATTTTGATGAAGAGGGTGTAAGTATCTTTGATATGGCTATCACTTATGATAATATCGCAATGGTAAAATATCTGATAGAGCATGGTATTGATATTAATCAAACAAAAAGACGTAGTGGTTTTACTCCCTTAATGGCAGCGGTAAGTTATGGTCGTATAGAGATAGTAAAGATTTTACTTGAAAATAATGTAAATCAAAATGGGTATGATTCTAAAGGTTTTACAGCAGTTGATTTTGCTAGAAAGATGAATAAAAAATCTGTTTTAGCACTTTTGGAGTATGATGAAAATGACCCTAAAAATAAGACTTTTGCTAGGTAGATTTTATAAGGGCAGTTTCACTCAAAAAACTTACCCTGTTTAGAATTATCAAGAGGTTTTCTTTTCTCTTTTGCTAACCACTCTTGAAGAAGAGATTCTATAACTTTACTAAGACTCATTTTATATCTCTCTCTTGAGTATTTCATTGAGTCATTCCATGTATCTTTATCTATTAATAAACTTCTTGTTATCTCATCTTTTGGTTTCACAAATTTTTCCCTTTTTTTTAATCGCTAAATTTTTGACTGAAAGAAAATTATACTATAACTAAACATAAAAAAGATAATATTATTGTATTATTATATAACTAAAAGAAAAGGTGACCAATATGACACAAGCTGAGAAATTAGAAGAACTTATTACAAAAACAGTTATTCCAGATATAGATGATGTATTAGATAGTATCTTTGAAGAGATAGCTGATAATAAAGAAGCAACAGAAGATGCGAAAGAGGAGATAGAAGAGCTTCAAGAGTTTAAAGCAGATTTAAAAGATATTTTAGAAGATATTGCAACTGGTGAGATTGAAGAGGACGAATGTAAAGAGATTATTGAAGATATTAAAGAGGCTCAAAAAGCTGAAGTTGAATCTGAAAATGAGTTTGGATTTAAAGAAGAAGATTAATTTTAAATAAAATATTAGGATAAAAAATGAGAATAATACTATTAGGAGCTCCGGGTGCTGGAAAAGGTACACAAGCTCAATTTTTGACAAAAAAATACAATATCCCTCAAATCTCTACTGGAGATATGTTAAGAGGAGCTATTAAAGCTGGAACAGAGATGGGAAAAATGGCTAAAAAAGCTATGGATTCTGGGCAACTTGTAACTGATGAGATTATTATCGGTCTTGTTAAAGATAGAGTGGCTGAAGATGATTGTAAAAATGGGTATCTTTTAGATGGGTTTCCTCGTACACTTGCACAAGCTGATTCTGTTACGAATGCTGGTATTAGTATAGATGCAGTTATAGAGATAGATGTTCCAGATAGTGAAATAGTTACTCGTATGGCTGGGCGTCGTGCGCATTTAGCAAGTGGTAGAACATATCATATAGCTTATAATCCTCCAAAAGTTGAAGGTAAAGATGATGTAACTGGAGAAGATTTAGTACAACGTGATGATGATAAAGAGTCAGTTGTTTTAGAACGTTTAAAAGTATATCACGATTTAACACAACCACTTATCGGTTACTACAAAGAACAAGCTCAAAATATTAAAACATTAACATATATCACTGTTGATGGTACTGCTGATATTGTTCATGTTGAAGCTGATATTATTGCTAAATTAGGGTAAAAAATAGATAATAGATTCTGAATTAAGTTCAGAATCTATATCTTAGAGTTTATAAAAATTTCCATCTCAGACACTATCTCTTCAATACTACCCTCACCAGAAATAACTTTTAAAATATCTTTAGCCTTGTAAAAATTTTGAATCTCTTTAAGTGGTTCTAAATAGACTTTCATTCTATTATCAAACACTTCATTGTTGTCATCAGCACCACGAGCGCGACCTAAAACTCTATCTCTTGCTGTTTCTTCTGATACTGCGACTTCAATAACATTAGTAAGTTTTATTAGTTCTTGACAATTTAAGAAACCATCTAAAGCACTAAGTTGTTCAATACTTCTAGGATAGCCATCAAGTATGACAATATCAGTAGATGCTGAAGTTATAGCATCTATAATAGTTTTTATAGCTATCTCAATAGGAACAATTAGACCTTTAGAGATATATTGTTCTATCTCTTGACCTCTTGCACTTTTAGACGCTACCTCAGCTCTTAACATATCGCCAGTAGAAAAATGAGTTATATTCTCATTTTTCTCTGCAATTAATTCAGCATCGGTAGTTTTTCCACTACCTGGTGCGCCGATAATTAAAAATAGTTTTTTCATTATGCTTTTGTTTGCTCTCTAAGACGAATATGTAAATCTCTTAATTGTGTATTATCAACTGAGCTTGGTGCTTTTGTAAGTACACAAGAAGCTTTTTGAGTTTTAGGGAATGCAATAACATCACGAATACTAGCTTTTTTAGTAATAATCATCATCAGTCTATCAAAACCTAAAGCAAAACCACCGTGTGGAGGCGCACCAAATTTAAGAGCATCTAGTAAGAAACCAAATTTCTCTTGAGCTTCTTCCTCTTCGATACCAAGAAGTTTAAATACTTCATTTTGAATCTCTTCTTTATGGATACGGATAGAACCACCACCAAGTTCTGTACCATTAAGTACGATGTCATACGCGATAGACTCTATCTCTTCAACATCTTCTTTATCTGTATCTTTTGGCATAGTAAATGGATGATGAAGTGCTTTAACACGACCATCTTCAACTTCAAACATAGGAAAATCAACAACCCATACAAATTCAAATGCATTAGGGTCAATTAAATTCATTTTTTCGTGTTCAGCTATAAAAATTCTAAATCTACCCATATAATCCATAACAGTTTTTTTATCTCCAGCACCAAAGAAAACTACATCACCAACTTCAAGTTCTGTCCTTTCAATAAGAAGAGCAATATCTTCTTCACTAAAAAATTTAATAAGAGGACCTTTAAGACCATCTTCTTTCATTTGGAAATAACCTAAACCGTGCGCACCAAATTGACGAACAAAAGTTTCAAATGTTTTCATTTCACGTTTTGAAAATACTAAATCTGCACCTGGAACTTTAAGTGCTTTAATACGGTTAGTATGTGGTTTTTTAGCAATATTAGTAAATATTTCATTATCACAACGTTCAAAAATATCTATAACATCAACCATTTTTAAGTCATAGCGTAAATCTGGTTTATCTGAACCATACCATTCCATAGCATTACTGTAAGTGATACGATTAAATGGAGGCTTAACATCTACATCAGCAGCTTTAAACATA
The DNA here is from genome assembly GCA_027065385.1 of Campylobacteraceae bacterium. Lineage (GTDB taxonomy): Bacteria > Campylobacterota > Campylobacteria > Campylobacterales > Sulfurovaceae > UBA1140. Next base: position 12,173 of record JAMOOP010000029.1, read on the forward strand.
GCTGTAAGTAAATCTTCTGCTACTTTTATAATATCTTCTTGATTACAAAAACTCATCTCAACATCTATTTGAGTAAATTCTGGTTGTCTATCTGCTCTTAAATCTTCATCTCTAAAACATTTTGCAATTTGAAAATATCTATCAAATCCACCAACCATTAAAAGTTGTTTAAAAAGTTGAGGAGATTGTGGAAGAGCATAAAACTCGCCATTATGAACACGTGATGGTACTAGATAATCTCTTGCTCCCTCTGGTGTTGATTTTGTTAAAATAGGTGTTTCAACTTCTAAGAAACCATTTGCATCAAGAATATTTCTTGCTGCGATTGCTGCTTTTGAACGTAAACGAAATACATTATATAAATCTGGGTCACGTAGCTCTAAATAACGATATTTAAGAGTAGTCTCTTCCCCAACATTTTTATCTCCAATCACAAATGGAACAGGAGCTGATTTATTTTCAATAACAAGTTTATCAACTATAATCTCAATAGCACCTGTCTTCAAACGAGGATTAGTAAGACCCTCTCCACGAGCGCGAACCTTACCAGTTGCGATTAAAACATACTCATCACGAACGCTATTAGCCATTTTATGTGCTTCTGCGCTATCAGCAGGGTCACAAGTAAGTTGTACTAAACCACTTTTATCACGTAAATCTATAAAAATAATCCCACCGTGGTCACGGTAGTTATTCGCCCAACCAGTTAAAGTAACTGTATCTCCAATATTTGCTTCACTTACATCTGTACAATAATGAGTTCTCATATATATCAATTCCTATAAGGTAATTTTCGCGATTATATCTAAGATTGACTTATAAAAAGTTATAGTATTAGAAGTTGTTTTTTGTATAATAAGTGAAATTGTTTTTTTTAAATACAAAGGTTTATAATGAGATACAAAATAGGAGCATTACTGTTTATAACACTAACATTAAATGCTCAAATAGTAACATCAGAGGGAATAGGAAGTAATAGCGATAAAATTATCGCAAAAGAGAGAGCATTAACAGATGCAAAAGTTCAAGCTCTAAATAGAGCTGGAGTCCATATAAAAGCAGAGTTACAACTCAATGATAGTGAAGATATAAACGGTTTTAAATCGGAACTGAAATCTAAAATATTTCAACAATCAGAGGGTTTAGTCACTCTTGTTAAAATTATAGATAGTCGATATAGTAAAAATTATCAGATATATAACTGTACTATTCAAGCTAAGTTTGATATTAAAAAAAGTGATATTAAAAACAGTTTTGAGATTATGAGAAAGTTAAAGAGTTTAGAAAAATCTCAAATAGGGAAAAATGAGTATAAAAAACTTCTTCAAGAGATAAAATATCTAAAAAAGAAAATCCAAACACCTCAACTTTCTACTATTGTAAACAAGCATACTCATAAGATTATCAACAAAATAGATGTTGTTGTAAATAACAGTATTCAAAATGATATAGCTATTGATAATAAAATAGAAAATAATATTGAGAATAAGATAGCCATTGACAACAACATAAAAAATAAAGTTATCGTAGAAAATAAAACAGATACTCTTCTTTACTTTGTTGTTGCTGGTTTGATGCTTATTATCATTATTTTATTATTTCTTTTTGCGAAAAATAAAAAACCACTTACATATAAAGAGATAGCAGACAACACAAAAGAGAGTCAAAACATCTCTCTTTCTCTTGATAAGTCTATCTTTTATGAGGGTGAAAAACTCTCTATTAATTTTAAAATAGACTCTCCTCATTACGATTTATATATCTATGCTTACAATATTGATGATACAAATGAGATAGTTTTTCTTGATTTGATAGAAGATGATAAGATAGTTTCAAATAAAGAGTATAGATTTCCAACTTGGTCAGATGGGTATGATGTTTCTGCACCTTTTGGAGAGGATATTATTAAAATATTTATTAGTGATAAACCTATTAGAAAACCGATATTAGAAGATACTCAAAGTGAAGTTTTTATCTCTTCAAATAGTAGAGGATTATCAAATACAACTATCCAAAAAGAGTTATCTCAAAAAGATAGAATTAGTAAATTTGATGTAGTTGCTTATTATAGAGGGTTTAGTGATGAGTGTGAGATTTTTGAAAAGAGTATTGAATATAAAACTGTGGAGAGTAAATAGATGAAAAAAAGAGCATTAGTTATAGGAAACAGCAACTACCAAAATGTAGGGAAATTAAAAAATCCTACAAATGATAGTTTAGATATTAAAAACTCATTAGAGAAGATAGGGTTTGAGGTTACTTATGGGGAAGATATAGCTCTTAAAGAGTTTAACAAAAAGATAAAAAGTTTTACAGATGATGCTTTAGGTTCAGATATTCTCTTTTTTTATTATGCTGGTCACGGTTTACAATATAATGGAGAAAATTATCTTGTGCCTATTGATGCTGATATTGAAGATACTCACGAGATAAGTTCAGAGAGTATTAATCTTGGAACTGTTGAGAGCAGATTTGCTCAAAGTAATTCAAAAGCAAATATTTTTATTTTAGATAGTTGTCGTGATAATCCTTTTGAAAAGAGTATCAAAAGCTATGCACAGAGTAGAAATATATCCCCACAAATAGAGCGAGGTTTAGCAAATACAACTATCTCTATTTCAGAATCGTTAATAGCATTTGCAACCTCTCCAAATGAAGTAGCATTAGATAACCCAACAGGGCGAAATGGGCTTTTTACTAAATCACTTTTGAAGCATATTATGAAAGAGAATTTGACTATTCAAGAGGTTTTGGATTTAACGGGAAGTGATATTGTTGAAGAGAGTGATAATAAGCAGAGACCTTGGATACATAACTCTATTTTTAAAACGAAGGCAATACTTAATTTCAATAAAGATACTTTAGTTTCTAATGTTGATAATAAGGTACATTTGAGAGAGATTGATAAGTTAAAGAAAGAGTTGAACACTAAAGAAAAAAGTGATAATACTCTTAAAAAACTAGAAAATGAGATAATTTCTACCCTTTCAGAGATGAAATTAACTGATGATATTAAAGCTTTAGAGAGAGCTAAAGAGAGATTAAAAGCCCTAAATAAAGATGTCGAAATGATACAAATAGAAAATTTAAACAATATAAATTCAGCACAAGAGAATATTCTTATTTATAGTGGTGTTGCAAATATCCTTAATATTAAAAAAGAATCCACATTTGAGAAAACTCTCCAAAACTATATAAAAAATAAAATAGAGCTAGAAAAGAAAACTATCATATCTTTTAATCAACAGTTCAAAGTTAGAGATGAATTTGAAACAGATATTGAATTTCAGATTAGAAAAATAGAGTTTGAACAAAAGAAGATTAAATTTAACAATATTCAAAGTGATAAAATAAATAATTTCTTGGCAGAAACATCAACAAAAGAATTTAAAGAAAATGTATTGAACTTTTTTTTAGGAAAACAAAATATTTCTATGGAGTATAATGTAGATACTCAAAATTTTAATATTTTAGTAAATCAAATCAAATTTAACCTCCTTATTCCTCGTGAGATAGCAAGAGAATTTAAAACTCAAATAAAGTTCTTTAATATTTATTTTAATTTTGAAAATGGTTCTATTTCAGAAATAAATATAGAATTTAATAATCAAATTTTTGTGGCTAAGAATATAATATCTTTAAATGAAAATTATTTAAGAATTATTTTTAGTGGATTACATAAAGAGATTATAGAAAGAAAATTAAAAAAGTTATTAACTGAATTAAATAATAGATTCTTTTTTTCATTTAGATTAAATAAAGAAATTAGAAAATTAGAAAAATTGAAAAAAGAGATTGAAAGATTGGAACAAAGATTTATGGTTTCAGTTGATACAGATACAAATTTAATGTGGGAAGTTAATAAAGAGAATAAAAAATATCAATGGAAAGATATACAGCAACATGCCAATAATCTTAATCGTAAAAATTATGCTGGTTATAATGATTGGAGAATTCCTACTAATGAAGAGTTTAAAACTATTGTAAATAAAGGAAATTTAGTTACTTGTGATAGATACTGGTCTTCTACTTCTTATGAAAATAATAATAATTATGCTTACTATCTTTCTTTTTATAAAGGTTATCATGATAATTTTGCTACTCTTTCTAAGATTACTAGTTGTTGTGTTAAATGTGTAAGAGGTAAAGAGAGAACATATTGGAATTAGTTTATTTATGGGTAGAGGGTTATAAAAATATTGAGAAGGAGGGGTTTAATTTTTCTCCTAAGTTTGAGTGTAGATATAATGAAAAGACTAAAAAACTTACTATTGATGAAAAAGAGCATTTAAAAGATTTCTTTGGTGAAAATATTAGTATTACGGCTATTGTTGGGGAGAATGGGAGTGGGAAGAGTAGTATTTTAGAAACAATTTCAAGAGATGGAATTCTTTTTAAAAAAGACGATGTTTTTTATACTATACGTAAGGGTGAAATTAACTGTAACTTTCAATATGAGATTGCAAAAAAAGAAGAATTTGAGACAATTAAGCTTGATTATGATTTTATCAAAATTAAAGATGTCAAGGATTGGTATGATTTATTTGGAGGAGATGAACCATCTAGTCTATATAAGAAAATAGAAAATACACCTATTACTGAAACAAAACTAAATATTGGAAATATTCAAGAAAGTATATACAATCTAATTTTAGAAC
>JAMOOP010000030.1 GCA_027065385.1 Campylobacteraceae bacterium
GATTTTCGATATTTTTTTGAATTTCACTAAAAACTTTTTAGTGACCACCAGCCTGAAATTGCTATATATATGGTGGATTGATATTATATCACAATTAAAAACACAAGTCAATATTTTGAAATTTTTTATTTTGTAAATATTTACTATTTAATTATATATTTTTCTATAATATCAAATACATATTAATGATACTCTTTAATTCTCTCTTCTTCTCTTGATTCTTCTATCTTTCTCATTTTTATTGAATATTAAATTCTCTTCAATTTATCCCCGTCTTAAAAAACAGAGTTTTCTTGAAAATTTTTTGATAAAAAGTGTAAGCAAAGTATTAGTCAATAAGGTGTATAGTTTCATAAATTATAACATAATAAAATAATAAAATAAAAAGGATTATTTATGAAAGGGAGATACAGACCATTTTGGTTAGATGAGAGTGATAATTTAGTTGTTTTAGACCAACGCCTATTACCATTTGAAGAAAAGAGTGTAACTATTACCAATGTAGAAGAGACAATAGAAGCTATATCTAATATGACAGTTCGTGGGGCAGGGGTTATTGGAAATGTGGCAGGTTTTGGAGTATATTTAGGTGCTAGAGAGTGTAGGGGTGATATATCTAAATTGGCTAAGTTTGCAGAGGATATTAAAGAGTCTCGTCCTACTGCTGTTAATCTATCTTGGGCTGTTGATAGAGTAATGGATTTAGCATATAAAAAGAGAAAATTAAAAGAGGAAGAGTTTATAGAGGCGTTAAAAAATGAGGCTATAGCTATTGCAGATGAAGATTGTTTATGTTCTGAAAATATAGCCCAATTTGGAGCTGATATTATTGAGGAGATAATGCTTAGTCGTGGATTAGATAGCTTTAATGTATTAACTCACTGTAATGCTGGTTGGTTAGCTATTGTAGATAGTGGTTCAGCTTTAGCTCCTATCTATGAGGCTCATAAAAGAGGAATTAAAATTCATGTTTGGGTTGATGAGACAAGACCTAGAAACCAAGGTGCAAACTTAACAGCTTGGGAGCTTTTAAAAGCAGGAATTGACCATACAGTAGTAGTTGATAATGTTGGTGGACACCTAATGCAACAAGGTATGGTTGATATGGTAATTACGGGTGCAGATAGAGTGACTAGAAATGGAGATAGTGCCAATAAAATAGGGACTTATCTAAAAGCACTATCTGCTTATGATAATAATATACCTTTTTATATAGCTTTCCCTAGTTCAACCTTTGATTTAAGTATATTAAATGGAGTAGAAGAGATACCTATAGAGGTTCGTGGAGAAGATGAGGTTAAGTTTTTAAGAGGAGTTGATAGTAGTGGAGAGGTTAAAGAGTTTCAAATAATTCAAGATGGTTCTTTGGCCTTAAATTATGGATTTGATGTAACACCTGCTAGACTTATTACAGGGCTTATTACAGAAAGAGGTGATTGTAGGGCAAATATAGACTCTATTGAAAAGATGTTTGGAGATTTATTATGATAGATGGGATTATTAAATACAGTTTTGATTTTAAACTCTCAAAACCTTTAGATGAGATAGATTTTTTTGATATAGAGTTTACAAGAGAGAGACTTTTTGCTTTAGGGCTTATTGGTGTTACTAAAAATGGAGTAGGGTATGGCAATATTAGTAGAAGAGTAAATAGAGACTCTTTTGTTATTACAGGAACACAGACAGGACATCTAAAAAATTTAAATGCTACCCACTACTCTTTAGTAGAGGAGTATAATGATAAAGATTTTTACCTAAAATCAATAGGAGCAATAGAGCCAAGTAGTGAAGCTTTAACTCATGGAACAATCTATAACCTAAGTGAAGATATAGGAGCAGTAATTCACATACACTCTAAAGCTTTATGGAGATTTATGTTAAGTAATAATTACTTAAAGACAAATAGAGTAGAGTATGGTTCAATAGAGATGATAGATGAGGTTAATAGAATTTTTAAAAATATAGAACCTCTATCTAACTCCAAATTTGTAATGGCAGGTCATGAGGAGGGTATTATGACCTTTGGTAAAACTCTTGGCCAAGCAGAGTTGGTTTTATTTAATATTTTAGGTAGTTTTTTAAAAAAGTTAAATAGTTAAAAGAATTTACCTCTTACAACTATCATGACTAACTTTTAAATAGTAAGATAGACCTACAAGTAGGGCAGTTACACCAAACATAATATATACAGCATATAGTAATTGGCTTGGGTCATTTAGTGCAAATTTAAATACCAACATTAAAGCCTCAATAGATAGAGCAATAATAATCGAGCCTAAAAATCTAACCATAGTTTGGTGAGTATCTCCATCACCATGTTTTTTCTCTTTTCCTAAAACCTCCTCTTCAAAAATTGCTTTAACTAGGTCAACAATAGCAAGAGAGAGTGTTAGTAGAATTGTTGATTTAAACATATCATTTATCTCTACTTTATGAAAATCAATACCATACCCCACAAAACTTGTAATCCCTTTTACAAAAAGTAACATAGCTACAAAAAATAGAGCTAGAGAAAATATAGAGTAAACAACTTTGCTACCACTTCCAAATACAGAGTCAACAGAACTTGGGTGTATTATTCTTAAAATATTTTTTAGACTAATCTCTACACATATAATATATAAAAGATTATCGTCCACATCATAAATAGGAAAACTAGCTGTAACAATTAGATGTTTACTTGCTATTGATGGATATGGGTCAGATATTTCACATCTATGTTGTGCTTTTGTAGTATAGTAATATGAGCGATTACTTCTATTTTTACCTTTATTTATACCATTTTGATTGGAAAATTGTGATATATTATCTGTAATTTGTATTCCATTCTTATCTAATACATATATAACTTCACTCTTTGGAATAGCTTTTTTCAACATCTCCATACTCTCAGGCAGACTCTCTTCATTTATATTTGAACCATAAGATATATTACTACTTATAATATAACATAAATAGGTTCTAGCCTTCTCTTTTATGGCTCTGTACTCTTTTATCTCTTGTGTTAACATAGTACCTCTTTTTTATAATCAAAATATATTAATTCTACTTAGATTAATCTTAATATTGCTTATCTTAAAATATATATTAATTCATACCTTTCTACACAACTTAAATAAAAGATAAAATGCTAAAATACCTCAAAAAGAATATGAATAAAAGATTAAAAAAAGACACGAGATATTGGTAAAAGGCGAAATGAATACAAAACATAAAA
>JAMOOP010000031.1 GCA_027065385.1 Campylobacteraceae bacterium
TGCTTCTGTTATACCATTTTTTGCTTTTATTTTTTCTTAGTAAATCCCTGTTTTTTGGTCTTTAGGAGGTCACGGAAGATGGGGGAGAGCCAAAAAAATTAAATTTTAGAGTAATTTAATAATAAAAGAAATAATATAAGAGTTAGGAACAAAAGATATTTGTTCCTAAAAAGTTATTTAGATAAAACCTCTTTAACAGCTTTACCAATCTCAGCAGGACTTACTACAACTTTAACTCCAACAGCTTCAAGTGCATCCATTTTCTCTTTAGCAGTTCCTGCACTACCACTAATAATAGCTCCAGCATGACCCATTCTTTTTCCAGCTGGTGCTGTTTGACCTGCAATAAATGCAACAACAGGTTTTGTAATTTGCTCTTTAATTAGTTTAGCGGCTTGAATTTCTAAATCCCCTCCAATTTCACCAATCATAACAATAGCTTCTGTCTCTGGGTCAGCTTCAAACATTGGTAAAAGTTGTTTATAGCTTAAACCAATAATTGGGTCTCCACCAATTCCAACAGCAGTTGTAATTCCAAATCCTTCATTACAAACTTGGTTTGCACCCTCATAAGTTAGAGTTCCAGATTTAGAGATAAGTCCAACATTACCTTTTTTGAAAATCATACCTGGCATAATTCCAATTTTACACTCCTCAGCTGTAATAATACCTGGGCAGTTTGGTCCAATTGTTTTCATACCATTTTTAACAGCATAAGCTTTTGCCATTTGCATATCTCTAACAGGCGCACCCTCTGTAATAATAACAGCTAACTCAATACCAGCATCAGCTGCTTCCATTACAGCATCAGCCACAAATGCAGGTGGAACAAATACCATAGATACAGTAGCACCTGTTGCTTTTACAGCCTCTTTTACTGTATTAAATACAGGTTTTCCTAAATGCTCCATTCCACCTTTACCTGGTGTTACACCTCCAACAATTTGAGTTCCATAATCCATACATTGACCAGCATGAAATGTTCCCTCACCACCTGTAAAACCTTGAACTATTACTTTTGTATCTTTATTTACTAAAATTGACATATACTATTCTCCTTTTGCCGCTGCTACTGCTTTTTTTGCACCATCACCAAGGTCAGTAGCTGTAATGATATTGTCGATATTTGCATTTTTAAGAATTTCTGCAGCTTCTGGTGCATTTGTTCCATCAAGTCTAACAACAACTGGTACATTTACATCTACAAGTTTTGTAGCCTCTAAAATACCATTTGCAATTCTGTCACATCTTACAATTCCACCAAAGATATTAACAAAAATAGCTTTTACGCTAGGATTTTTTAAGATAATCTCAAAACCTTTAGCAACCGTCTCAGCATTTGCAGTACCACCAACATCTAGGAAGTTAGCAGGTGTTCCACCCATATAGTTAATAGTATCCATTGTACCCATAGCAAGACCTGCACCATTTACCATACAACCAATCTCACCATCAAGTGCAATATAGCTTAATCCATATTGACTAGCCTCTCTCTCATCAGGGTCTTCTTCACTAAGGTCTCTCATAGCCTCAATATCAGGGTGTCTTCCTAAAGCACTATCATCAAAGCCCATTTTTCCATCAAGTGCTAAGAAATCACCACTTCCTGTTTTAATAAGAGGGTTAATCTCAATCATTTCAGCATCATTTTCCATATATAGTTTATATAGTTTAGATGCAAATTGAACCATTTTTTTCTGTTCAGCTTTATCTGTAATACCCAATCCAAATACAAGCTCTCTACCGTGGAAGCCTTGGAAACCAATAGCAGGGTCAACAGCTACTTTAATGATTTTTTCAGGAGTCTTTTCTGCTACCGTCTCAATATCCATACCACCTTCAGTTGAAGCCATAATAATTGGCATCTCTTTAGCTCTATCAAGAACTACTGAAAGATAAAGCTCATCTTTAATATCAGCTCCCTCTTCAATATATACTTTTTGAACCAATTTCCCTTCCGGTCCTGTTTGGTGAGTAACAAGTGTCATTCCCAAAATTTCATTTGCTAGAGTCTCTACCTCTTCTATTGACTTAGCTAGTTTTACACCACCACCAAGTCCACGACCTCCTGCATGTATTTGAGCTTTTACAACCCAAATATTTCCACCAAGTTCTTTAGCATTAGCTACAGCCTCTTCTACACTGTGAGCTATAATACCTCTAGGTGTTGGCACACCATATTTAGCAAAAATCTGTTTTGCCTGATATTCATGAATATTCATTCGGACTCCTTTTATTTATTAAAGTTGCATTATTATACGCTTAAGGTAAATAATATGGAGTTAATAGTTACATAATATATAACTAATTTATAGTAATTGTTAAAAAACTACACATTCTACTTATAAGCAAATTTTTCCTTTCTATTTAGTAATTATTTTAATTGATTTAATATGTGTAGAAAGGTATCAGTTTAGTTTTTTCTTAAAGAATTTCTTATATCAATTCTTTTTTTATAATTTAAAGTATAAAATAAACCAAATAGTGCTAATATTATAGTTAGCTTATTTTATCTATAAGGAAAAATTATGTCGTGTAAAAAAACAGCTGTAGTTAGAATGGAAGAGGGTTATATGAGATTAACAATTGAATATAATGACCCAACTTATAAATCTGAAATATGTAAATCTGTTGCAGATTTAGAGAAAAAACTAGATATATATCCAGAAATATTATATAAAAAAGGAAATAAAGACACATGGTTTTGTAGTATAGAGTTTTCAGGAGATGAGTATATCTGTAGTAGAACTTGTGGAGATTTTATTGAAGAGTTACTACATACTTTAAATATTGAAAAGTGTGAGAGCGATTAAAGATAGATACCTCTTTGGTATCTATTAGAGTTTCCAATCTATTATAGGTATATTTTTTGATGCAAGAAAGTTATTTGTTCTTGAAAATGGTCTGCTTCCAAAAAAACCTCTATATGCAGATAGTGGTGATGGGTGAGGAGATTTAATAATTAGGTGTCTATTTGTATCTATTGATACCCCTTTTTTTTGAGCATAACTCCCCCATAATATAAAAACCACATTTTCACATCTACTATTTATTATCTCTATAATTTTATCTGTAAATATCTCCCAACCTCTTCCTTGATGAGAGTTTGATTTACCTGCTTCTACAGTTAAGACTGCATTTAAAAGTAAAACTCCTTGATTTACCCATGGTTGAAGATAGCCTGTATGAAAATTATCAATTCCTAAATCATCAAAAAGCTCTTTATCTATATTAAGTAGAGATTTTGGAAGTGGTTTAACATCTGGTAGAACTGAAAAACATAACCCATGAGAGTGTCCAATAGTAGGATATGGGTCTTGTCCTAAAATAACAACTTTTACCCTATTTAGAGGAGTAGAGTTTAGTGCATTAAACCATAACGAACCTTTAGGTAAAATCTTTTTCCCTTTTCTTTTCTCTTCTACTAAAAAAGCTTTTAAATCTAACATATAAGGTTTATTAAATTCATCTTTTAATGTCTCTAACCAAGATGGTTCTAGTTTTATATTTTTTTCCACAAATAACCTTTTTTAAAATTATACTAAAAAATCTAATAATTAGTGATTGTTTTAATAAAAAACAGATATAATGGTGCTAAGATGAAAGATGAGAGTGTTAGAAAAATATATTTCTTCTCTATTTGGATTCGACTTTATTCAAAGATTGATTTCTTTGAGAAGTTATATATTTACAAAAGGTACGACAATGGCAGAATTAGTTAATGGAACTGTAAAATGGTTTAACGATGAAAAAGGTTATGGATTTATTGAGCAATCAACAGGAGGAGCTGATGTATTTGTACATTTCAGACAAGTAAACAACCCAAGTGGTGGTCGTGTTTCTCTAGCAGATGGTCAAGCTGTAACATTTGAAATTGGTGAAGGTCAAAAAGGTCCACAAGCTGAAAATGTAACTGCAGTATAGTTTTTACTGCTTTATAAGGAGCAAATCTCTTTGCTCCTACTAAAAATATCTTAATCTACACAAAAATTAATAACACATTTTTTAACTTTATGGCTAATTTAGTCTATTATTGATATAATTGCATCAAAAAATTATGGATAGTATATATGCAAAGATTTGAAGCTTATCTAAAAGCGAATTTACCAAGAGTAGATAGTTTTCACCCTCATTATAATAAAGCAATGGAAAGAATGTTATTAGCAGGTGGTAAACGATTTAGACCTTTGTTACTTCTATCTGTAGTAGAAGCTTATGAACCACTTCTATATGAGAGTGCATTAGCACCAGCTTTAGCTATAGAGTTTCTTCACACCTATTCACTAATTCATGATGATTTACCAGCAATGGATAACGCTCCTCTTAGAAGAGGATTTGAAACTTTACATATTACCTATGATGAAGCAACAGCTATTTTAGTAGGAGACGCACTTAATAGTGAAGCATTCTATCGCATATCAAAAGCTCCTCTTAGAGATGATATTAAAATAAAATTGGTAGAACTACTATCAAGAGATGGTGGAACTTATGGCATGGTTTTAGGTCAAGCTATTGATTTATTTTTTGAAAATAGACCTTTAACCTTAGAGCAGGTAAAATTTCTACATACAAATAAAACAGCAAAACTAATAGCTACTAGCCTTTTAATGGGTGCTATAATTGTTGGATTAGATAAAAAAGAGCAAGATAGGCTTTATAGTTTTGGTATAGATTTGGGTCTGCTTTTTCAAATTCAAGATGATATTATAGATGAGACTAGAAGCGAAGAGGAGGCAGGAAAAACTACTGGAAATGATGAAGATAAAAACTCTTTTATTAATATTATAGGATTAGAAAAGAGTATAGAAGAGGCAGAAGAGTTAGCCAAAGATTTAGAGAGTAGATTTAAACTATTTGAGCCTCAACTACAAAATGTACTTAAATCAATTATAAAACAGTATCTATATAGACATAGATAGTTTTTGTAGTGTAAAATTTAAATTTTATACTGCCAAATCTATTTTAAGGAATAATAATGTCAATGACAGAACAAAATCTTATGCGTAAAAAAATGGCAAATACAGTCAGGTTTTTATCAGCAGATATAGTACAACGAGCAAATTCAGGACACCCTGGAGCACCAATGGGTTTAGCCGATATTGCTGTAGTTCTTAGTGAACACCTAAAACATAATCCTAAAAATCCTAAATGGTTAAATAGAGATAGATTAGTATTCTCAGGAGGACACGGTTCAGCTTTAATATATTCACTTCTACACCTTTGGGGATATGATGTTAGTTTAGATGATTTAAAAGATTTTAGACAATTAGACTCAAAAACACCTGGTCACCCAGAGTATGGACATACAGCAGGGGTTGAAATTACAACTGGACCTTTAGGACAAGGAATTGCAAATGCTGTTGGTTTTGCCATGGCACAGAAATATACAGCAAATTTAGTAAATTCAGATACTTGTAAACTTATTGACCACAAAGTTTACTGTTTATGTGGTGATGGAGATTTACAAGAGGGTATATCTTATGAGGCATGTTCTCTTGCAGGACATTTAGGATTAGATAGTTTAGTACTTATATATGATAGCAATGCTATTACTATTGAGGGTGATACAAGTATCTCTTGGAGTGAAGATGTTGAGGCTAGATTTAAAGCTCAAAATTGGAATGTTTTAAAGATAAATGGACACTGTTATGATGAGATTGATAAAGCTTTAAATGAGGTAAAAGAGGCTATAAAACCTACTATTATTATAGCAAATACTATTATTGGTAAAGGTGCAGGTTCTTTAGAAGGTTCTGCTTCTACTCACGGTTCACCTATTGGTGAAGAGACTATAAGAGAGTCTAAAATTAAAGAGGGTTTTCCTGCTGATAAGACATTTTATATTCCAGAAGATGTGCATTTAAGATTTAGATGTGCAGTTGAAAATGGTGATATGTTAGAGAGAGAGTGGAAACATCTACATAAACAAGCTCCATTAGTTGAACAAAATAGCATAATGGAGAGACTTTTAAATCCAGACTTTTCTGAAATTGAGTATCCTGATTTTAGTGATAGTAAAGAGGTAGCAACAAGAGATAGTAACGGTAAAATTTTAAATGCCATATCAAAAGCACTACCTAGTTTTATAGGAGGCTCTGCCGATTTAGCTCCATCAAATAAAACAGAACTAAAAGATATGGATGATTTTCCAAAAGGTAAAAATATGCACTTTGGAATTAGAGAACATGCAATGGGTGCAATTACAAATGCAATGGCACTTTACGGTACTATTATTCCATTTAATGCTACATTCTTTGTATTTTCAGACTATTTAAAACCAAGTGTTAGAATATCAGCTTTAACGGGTATTCAAAACTTCTTTATATGGACACACGATAGTATAGGAGTTGGAGAAGATGGTTCAACTCACCAACCAATAGAGCATCTAAGTCAATTTAGAGCATTACCAAACTTTTATGTATGGAGACCTGCTGATGCTACTGAAAATGTAGAAGCTTGGAAGACAGCTCTTCAAATAAAAGCTCCTCATGGATTTGTACTATCAAGACAAAAACTAAAAACTCTAAAACCAAAAAGAGATTTTGGGGAAGTTTCAAATGGAGCTTATATTGTTAAAAAAAGAGATAATGCAAATCTTACACTAATGGCAAGTGGAAGCGAGTTAATGTTATCTCTTCAATGTGCATGTCATTTAGAGGTTTTAGGAATTAATGCAAATGTGGTATCTGTTCCATGTTTAGACCTATTTAATGAGCAAGATAATGAGTATAAATCAAAAGTTATAGATAAAAATACAAAAGTTTTAGCAGTAGAGGCTGGAACTGCTACAGAGTATTATAGATATGCTGATGATGTTTTAGGAATGGAAAGCTTTGGTGCATCAGCCCCTGCAAACCAACTCTTTGAGAAGTTTGGATTTACAAATGAAAATCTTATGAAAAGAGCTTGTAAACTTATGGATATTGAATATAAGCCTGTTGATTTAGGTGTATTTTAAGAAATTAAAGAGTGGATTAAAATTCACTCTTCAATAGACTCTTATCTACCTTTTCATGATGAGATGCTTTTAGAGGAAGAGACTCTCTATACTCAATAATAGTTGGTATCATATAGGTGGCTAGATGTCTTTTTAATTCAAAGATTATCTCATTTTTTGGGATTTTTGATTTTGCACTATAGACTAAAACTATCTCCTCTTCTATATCTTCATTTGGAATACCAAAAACAGCACATCTATCTATATTTTTAAAGTTTTTCTCTACAACAGACTCTATCTCTTTTGGACTTACTCTATATCCATTTGTTTTTATCATATCATCTTTTCTATCTACAAAATAGATATATCCGTCTCTATCTCTATATACAAAGTCTCCAGTTTGGATTACTATCTCATTTGAGTTTTGGTTAGATAGGTCTATAACTTTATCTAAAATAGAGATATTTTTAAATCTTTTAGCTGTCTCTTCTGGACTATTCCAATACCCTTTATATATACAAGCTCCTCTATGGATAAGCTCTCCTACTTCTCCCTCTTTACACTCAAAACCATTTTCATCTATAATATAAACCTCTACATCTGGAATTGCTTTACCTATGGAAGTTGGTCTTATATAAATTTGTGATGGGTCTAAATATGTAGTTCTTAAAGCCTCTGTCAATCCGTGCATTGAGTAGAATTTTGCTTTTTTAAAGTAAATATCTATTTTGTTAATCATCTCTTCGGTTATATTTCCTCCTGAAGATGTAATTATACGAACATGGTCTAACTGTTCAGGCATTGGGAGTTTATGGGAGTTTTCATCGAACATCTTAGAGATATATACAGGCATTAGAGCCAATACTGTAACTTTATCTCTTATAAGATGTGTAAAAAAGCTATTTGGTAAAATAAATTTATGAATTGCTAAAGTAGCCTTTTTATAGAGTGAACAGAATATTTGGTTTAATCCATAATCTAAATTAAATGATAGAAGTCCAGATATGACATCATCTTCTCTTAACTCTAAATATTTAGATACAACTCTAGCTCCATCTATTAGGTTTCTATGGCTTATAATAATACCTTTTTGAGAGCCATCACTCCCAAAGCTATAAGTTATAACTGCACTATGGTGACCGTGTATAGTAGTTTTATATTTAGAGTTAAAACATTTATATATCTCTTTAAATGATACCAACTCTTTATCTATAGGCTCAAAGGTTATAACTTTACCTTTAAAATCTATAGCTTTTATATTATCTATTTTTGTTTTATCTGTAACTATTGCAGAGATAGAGGCATCATCTATAATATATTTTACTTGTTCAGGTTTTAGAAACCTTGTAATAGGAACTATTACATAATTAGTTGATAGAAGTGCTAATATAGCAATTACCTGTTCTGAACTCTTATTTGAGTAAATTCCTACTCTTGAGCCTTTTTTTAAATCTAATTGATTAAAGTAGTTTGCTAATTGGTTTACCTTTTTAAGAAGTTCTCTGTAGCTATATCTTTTCTCATTTTCAACTAATGCTATTTTATTAGGATTTTCTATATTTGCTTTTTCTAATAACTCTCTTATATTATTGCTAGACATGGTGTATCTCCTTTATGCCTAAAGTCCAAATCTCATAATTTCTATCGGTTATAATATTAGGAATTGTATCGAAGTGGAGTATCTTTTTATAGAAAAACCTAACTATTCTATCTATATCTTCATCACTTAATACTTTTGAAATCCCACCAGTTAAAACAATACTATTTAAAATATCTAATTTTAAAGTAACATAACCGTTATAGTTTTTTGATACTTGATAGAGTACTAAAAATATGGCTAACTGCATAAGTGTAATAGTAGCTTTATCGCTGTACTCTTCTAAAATATTCTCATTTACCCCTAAATAGTCCAATAGTTCATATACAAACTCATTATTTTTAGCACCAAAAACTAAACTCTCTCTTGATTTATATACACCCAATTTTTTAAAAACTAATCTATCATATCCACTACTTGTTAAGATATTTTTATTTTCTATAAGGTCTGTACTATAATGAATATCTGTTGTAGCACCACCTATATCTATTACTAGAAATGGGTCTGTTACATCGTTATATAGAGTTCTTAATTTAGGAAGAGAGTTATTTACTATATAAGGGGTTGAGTATATCTGATTTGAAGTTATGCTATAGAGTTTTTTAATATCCTCTTTCCCCTCAATATCAGTCTGATATAGATTAGTCAAATACTCTTTTAACTCCTCTTCTCTAACTTGAAGTTTATCAGCTAAAATATTTGGTAGAACTACTAGGTTTTCTATATTTTTCTCTAAAAAGGGTCTATCTATATTGTTTCCAACATATACAATATTTTGATAATTTATCTTTTTTAAATACTCCAATAGTCTATTATCAAATTTAGGTTTTACATTATCAATACCACCTGCAATAATTACAACATCTATACTATCTTTAGTTGGCGTTGCCTCATCTATCTTGGAGTAAAGAATAGTATCAATAATATTAATACCTGAATTAAAAGCTATATTAGTAGCATATTTAATACTAAATATAGAGCTAATACCAATAATGAGCGTACTAAGCCCACCATTAGCAGAACTACATATAAATATATCATCTCTATTATATTTTTCTATAAGAGAGGCACATTTGTTTAAAACATCATCATATATATCTATATTAAAATCTCTAAAATATTGGTTCGTTTTCCCATTGGCACTTGTTTTAAAATAGGTACTGCCTATATCTATTTGTAATCTATTCATATATTTTCCAATTTTTATCTATCTTGGTACATAAATTTTCTGTCCAAGATGAAGTGGAGTGTGTGCATTTTTTATTTTATAGTTTGCATCTATAATTCTTTGAAATTTTCTATGGTCACCATAAAATCTTTTAGCAATAGATGCTAAAGTATCACCCTTTCGTACAGTAACAATTCTTCGCCCCTTGCTACTAGGTAACATTGGAATAATAAGTTTTTGTCCAAGATGAAGATGAGTTGAACCTCTTTTTAAATCTCTATTTGCTCTTATAATTCTTTTAAACTCCATAGGATTACCATAAAATCTTTCTGAAATAGATGCTAAAGTATCTCCTTTTTTAACAACTATTACTTTATATTGAGGTTTTTTAGGTTTCTCTTTTTTTATTTTAGTTGTTACAATTTTACTCTCTTTTTTCTCTATATTTTCTTTAATCTGTGGTTTTTTATTATCTTTTACAACCTCTTTCTCCACACTCTCTATAACTTTAGCAGGAGTAGGAGCTATGCTTTTTTCTTTTTTCTCTTTTAAAGTTTTAATAACATTCTCTATCATCTCTTTTTGTCTATCATCAAGAGGGGTCTCTTTAGCCTCTGGTGTAGGTTTTTCTGTAGGTGTAGATGTATTCTCTTTAATAGTCTCACTTTTACTATCTAAACTTTTATTATCTATCTTTTTCTCTTCTGTAATTTTATTATCTGTATCTATTTTTTCACTACTACTATCTTTTATATCTTTTGAACTATTACTATCTGCTTCTTTAGCTACATTAATATTACTAGAGTCTGATTTATTATCATTTTGAAAGTAATTAAATCCAAAGTATCCTATAATACCAATAGCTCCAACAGAAAGTAAGGTAGCTAGTAGCTTAAAATTACCCTCTTCTTCCTCATAAAGACCATCCTCTTCACCAAAAGCTAATCTCTTTTCTCTCTCATAGTCATTATAACTAAATTTCTTCTCTTCTCTATAAAAGTCATTTGCATCATAAGTCTCATACACCTCTGTTGTCTCATGTACCTCCTCTTTTTCACTGCTACGATTATCATCTTTACTAAAAAAAGAGTCATTAAAAGTAATATCTGTATTTGGTCTAACTACTAAATTATTCTCTTCTTTACTGTTAAAATCATCTTTTTTATCCAAATTATTGCCATTAGCCATGCCATTCTCCACTAAATTATATTTTGCTTAAAATTATAACATAATTCCAATATCATGGATTATATTTTCAACTAAACTCATGCCTTTTAAATCTATTTTTGACCTCTCAAATTCCAAACACCTATCGCTAATTGGAATATTACCTCTCTCATAAAATCTAATATTATAGTTTCTATCTCTTACAGTAATTGCCTCTCCTGCATTTATAATATGTGGAGAGAATGGAATATCTATAATTCCCTTTTTAATAGAGTTAAAAACCTGTCTCCATAGTGTATCAGCAGGGTCATTAAACACGGCTTCCATAATATCATCTACCATTGAAGTTAGGTTCTCTTCCTCTTCCTTATCAGTAATAACAGGAATACCTTTTAACATATTAAGAGTATATTGAGTATTTCTAACAGCACTAGCATTAACTTGTGGAGTAGGAATTCCAAAAGCTTCATCTCTCGTTTTTGTAATCATTTTATCTGCTCTTACCATAGAGGCAATAACAGTTGAAGTATTAATAAGAGAGTCTGAAAACTCCTTATCTCTAGGAAATGCACCCATCCATTGATGATAAACTAAATGAATTTGGGTATCATTATGTCCAAATATATCAGCATATTTTCGAGCCAACTTTTTAATAACATTAGAGCTTACTATATCTTGTGACATAGAACCAGTTTGAGAGAAACTAACAGAAAAAGATTTAACACCCTCCTCTAAAGATAATAACATCTCTAAAAGCTGAATAACAATAACAATAGCAGGAGGTTGAAGAGTAGCAGAGAGTGGGCCAAAGGATTCTCTATTGATTGGTTCATTAAGAGTTGAGTACTCTGCACAAATCTTTTCTACATATTTCCAATATAAAAATGCCTTATCTAAGGGGAAATTTTTAGAGTATGGAAGAAGATAAGTAATAGGACCTCCCTCAATCTCAAAAATACCACTAGCAAGTGCCACCTCAACTAAAAGTCTAGCATCTGGTGTTCCATGTCTTAGGCTTATTGGAGTATTATAATGAGTTACCATTTTTCTAGTAGCTCTATATCCATGAGTAATTAAAGGGTAACCATTTAATAGGTTCTCATCTGTCTCTTCTGATAGTGCTAACATCTTTTTAGCCATCTCATAATCATTAAGTCTCGTATTACTATCTATTGTAAGAGGTAAAACATCAACTCCAGCTCTAACAAACTCACCATAAAGTTCAAATACTTTATCGTAAGTTGGAAATCCACCACGAGGTTGAACCGATATTTTTTTACTATTTTTAAAGTGATGAGATATAAATAGGTTTTTACTAGCCCCTTTAATAAAATCTTTTATCTCATCAAAATCAAAACTATCAGTATATGGTGTATTTGTAATTATATTTCGTTCTGTTTGAAACATTATTGCTTACCTTTTTTTAGAGTCTCTTCTATCTTATCTAGCCCCTCATTTAAATCAACTTGATGAAAAACTAAATCATATCCATAAGCTTTATATTTTGGAATAATATCTTCTTGCGACGCTTCACCAACACTTAAATTACCACCAATAGCAAAAAGAACACCATCTAAATCAAATCTACCTTTTAAAAAAAGTAAATCTCTACTCCAACCTTCTGCTTCACCATTTAAAGATGAGATAAGTAAAACATCAGCATCTGTTTCTATTACAGCGTCAATAAACTCTTCTAAATATGTATTTACCCCTAAATTAAATACCTCAAAATCTCTCTCTTTTAGGGAAATCTCAATAAGCCTATTGGCAACTACATGAATATCATTTCCAACTACACCTGTAACAACTCTCATATATAAACCTTCTTTTAATAGTGAAATTTTATCAGATATTGTTTAAAGTGGATTGAGGGGGATTAAATTAGATTTTTATAGATAAAATTTTAGATATACTTCTAATAAAATAAAATCAGGAAATTAAATGGATAAAAAAGTTCTAATTATCTGTACAGGTAATAGCTGTAGAAGTATTATAGGTGAAGCACTGATTAATAGATATTTAAATGGTGTAGAAGCTTATAGTTGTGGGGTCTCTCCTAGTGGTAGAGTAAATCCTAATGCAAAAAGAGTTTTAGAGGAGAATTTATTGTGGAGAGAAGATTACTACTCCAAAGACTTAGATGAGGTTATAGGTATAGATTTTAATTTAGTTGTAACTGTTTGTAACCATGCAAAAGAGACATGTCCTACTTTTCCTAAAAGTGTGCCAATAGTTCATATAGGTTTTATTGACCCTGATGGAAAAGAGTATAGTGCTTTTAAAGAGACCTATAGAGAGATAAAAGAGACTCTTTTACCTAAAGTAGAAGAGATTTTAATTAAACAAGAAGGAGATAAAATGCAAAAAAATCTATTTAAAACTAATAGTGGCGTAAAGATTTCATTTAAAGGTGTTGTTCAAAAACAGCAGATAGTAAAAATGGTAGAGAACTGTAAAAGTGGGAACTGTGAATGTATGAGTGATGAGACGAAGAAAAAGATAACAAATATGGAAATAGATGGAAAAGATGGAGATGTCCAATTAAATCTATCTGGCAATATTTCTAAAGAGGAGATAGCTAAAGCATTAGCTAAATCTAAAGTTTTAAATTAGGCTTATAATAAGCCTAAAGAGAGCTATTTAATTAGCTCTTTATATCCAATCTCTAATTGTCTTTTTGGAATACCACCTATTTGCATAATTTGTACTTGCCCTTTTTTATCTAAACCTAGAAGAAAAGGTATAGAGCCACTCCAACCAGCTTTTGCTTGAATATATCCTATAAAGTCCATATTTCCATCTCCTGAAATTACGCTATAGTTTATTCCTCTATCTTTAGCAAACTCACTAAGCATATCACCATCAAGACCTTGAACCTCCATAGCAACAATAGCTAAATCTTTATGCTCTTTTGTTAACTCAATTAACTCTGGTATCTCTCTTAAACAAGGTGGGCATCTATGTCCAAATAGTACAAGAAAGATAGCTTTCCCTTTAAACTCTTTAAACTCTAAACCATTTTCTATCTCTCTAATGTGAATAGTTTTACCATCTATTGTCTCTAGTGTAAAGGTTATTTCTTCTCTTATTGGTTCTTGTTTTTTTTCTTCTTTAATTAATACTTTTTCTTTATTCTCTTGTTTTTCATTAGCTACAGAGATATTCTTTTCACTACTATCTATATTAGTTTTACTGTCACACCCAGTTATAATAAATAGTAATATAAATGAAGCTATTACTTTTTTAACTATCATTTTATTTTTTCCTTTTTAAAAAGGATTATATCATTAAAGATTAAACTTTTATATATTATTTTGATAAAATAACACTCAAGGATTAAAAAAATGGATAGTTATGAATATAGTGAGTTAATAAAAACTCTTATTGTAAAAATAGAAAATATAAAAAATATTGTTAAACCCGATAAGATAGAAGAGAGACTAAAAGAGATAGAAAAGATGCAACAAGAGCCTAACTTTTGGAGTGATGCTAAAAATGCGTCAAAAATTTCTAAAGAGAAAACCCAAAAAGAGAGAATTTTACAAAAATATCAAGAAGCATATTTATCTGTAAAAGATGCTACCGAATTTTTTGAGATGGCAAAGAGTGAAAATGATGAAGAGTCTTTAGAAATGATATTTGAAGATGCTAACTCTCTTAGTGAAAGTATAAATGCTTTAGAGGTTACTATGATGTTAAGTGGAGAGCATGATAGTAATAATGCTATTATATCTATTCACCCCGGGGCTGGAGGAACAGAGAGTCAAGATTGGGCTAGTATGTTATATAGAATGTATCTTAGATGGGCTGAAAGAAAAGGGTTTAAGGTTGAGGGGCTTGATTATCAAGCAGGAGATGAAGCAGGGATTAAAGATGTAAGTTTTATTATTAAGGGTGAAAATGCTTATGGATACTTAAAAGTAGAAAATGGAATACACCGTTTAGTTCGTATCTCTCCTTTTGATAGTAATGCAAAAAGACACACCTCTTTTAGTTCTGTTATGGTCTCACCTGAAATTGATGATGATATAGATATTGAGATAGAAGATAAAGATATAAGAGTAGATACATATAGAGCTTCGGGTGCAGGAGGGCAACATGTAAATAAGACAGAGAGTGCCATTAGAATTACACATATAGAAACTAATATTGTAGTTCAATGCCAAAACGATAGAAGTCAGCATAAAAATAGAGCTACAGCCATGAAAATGTTAAAATCAAGACTTTATGAGTATGAGAATGAAAAAAAACAGGCTAAATTAGATGGTGTTGAAAAGAGTGAAATAGGCTGGGGACATCAAATTCGTTCTTATGTTTTAGCACCATATCAACAAATTAAGGATAGTAGAAGTAATCAACCATTCTCTAATGTTGATGCTATTTTAGATGGAGATTTAGATAAGCTAATAGAGGGTGTATTAATCTCTTTAATTAAGTAGTTTAGTAATATTATTAAACAGATAGTATTATTTTTTTATATAAAAAATTATAAATAACTATGATTTTTCTATCTAATAATAATCTATAACTATTATTCACGATGAATACACAATTTAGATTTATACTATGATAATCTAATCAGAAGGATATTAAGTGAGAAATCTACATAAATTAACTATTGTGATACTATTAGGCTTAAATGTACTAACTACAGCAATAGTTGCAGATGTTGTTAAGGGTCAGAAGATATATGCCAAACAACTAAAATCTAAATGTGGAATTACAGGTAGTGCATTTGCAGGAAAACATTCTCAAGACCAATGGGAAGAGATTTATGATGCAGGTAAATTAAATGATGAAATAAAAAAAATATGTCGCGGTTACTCGTTAGATGAAAAAAGTTTGCCTCATATATATGATTTTGTGTATGAGTATGCAAATGACTCTGGAAATGTTCCAAGCATATAAGTTTTACTCGTAAAGAGGATATAATCTATCCTCTTCAAACTCTATTCTTTTTACTAAAATATCACCAATTAACTCAAGCTCTTTTTTAAATTTATCTTTATGTTTACTATATAATTCAGGGTCAGAACAGTCCTGAATAAACTTTAATGCAACCTTAGATATACCCTGCATCTCTTTACTTGCATTATCAATAAATTCTATCTTATCGTTACTATGCCTATATCTTCCATGTAGATATGAATATAGTAGGCTATCTTCAAAATTTATGTGCATTACAAGCATGATTTTTAATTGAGTTAAAATATCTTCTATCTCTTTATGGTTACGATTTGATGTAAATGAATTATATAACTCATTATAAATATTGAAAAGTTTTTTATGGTCGTTTTTTAGCTGATAAATAAGTGATGGATTGTGTTCTCTTTCCATAAAAAATTCCTGATATTTTAGATTGATATTATTATACAATATTTTAACCAAAAAATTAAAGTATTTTTTTAATTTATATAAAAGTGTTTTTATATAATATTTTTTGTTGTTTTTTAGTAAACTTCTGATATAATCTTATTATGTAAAATAAATTTAAGGAGTTTCTTTATGAAAAATATTCTTCATACTCTAATAATGGGGTTATTAACAATTTTCTCTGCTTATTTATATATATTAGCAGATACCCCAATACCACAAACGATTATTGTAAAAGAAGAGCCTCTAATTAATGTAAAGTTAGAAGAGAAAGAGAGCCTTAAATATTTAAACTATCTAAGAGTTAATGCTGGTTTAATACCTCTAACATTAA
>JAMOOP010000032.1 GCA_027065385.1 Campylobacteraceae bacterium
TGATGTACGAAGCCAAATGGCTTTCATAGCATCTTGAGTGGAGCGTTTTGGTCTAAATCCATATGAGTTTTTATCTGCTAAAATTTCAGATATTGGCTCCAATGCTAATTTATATAAAGCTTGAATACATCTATCAAACATTGTTGGAATTCCTAAAGGTCTTAACTTTCCATTTTTCTTTGGTATCTCAATCCGTTTTAAAGGTTGAGCTTTATAATCATTTACAGATATTAATAAATCCTGCAAATATTTATTCTTTTTAATATTGGTATCTAAAAGTTCTTTATCAACACCACTAGTATTTTTACCTTTATTTTCACTCACTCTTTTAATTGCTAGTATTCTAGCATTAAGTGATTTCACAAGTAGTTTTTGGAGCTTAATTACTGCTCTATTTCTACCCATTAATTTAGCTTTTACAATTCTATTTTGTAACATCTTTACTGAGTGTGCTATAACCTCAATGTCTATGACTCCCCAGTCAAGGGTGATAACTTTTTTATTAGTTTCTATCACTTTATACCTTTTGTTATGATTTAAAAATTTGTTATTGAAAATATCTTTGATATTAACACCATAGGAAGTCAGCCATCTTTCAATGTAAGGCAAATTTTGAACCTCTATATATCACATTACATAATATCATTCGCTTTTTCCATCATCCTATACCCACTTAATTATCGCTTTACCTCGCAGTAAAGTTTGTTATGATAAAATTTAACTAACAAAAATATGTTCTTTAATTTATTATCTTAACAACTAATTGGGCTTACCAAGTTCCGCTCAATTTGTTTAGCTTTAGACTTAGGTTCTGCCTATACTTTGAAGATTATTTGTCTATTGTGTGATATGTAACCAAATATCACATCCTAATCTTATTACCATTTTGGTCACAGTGTAGCAATACACTTTCACTGATTTTGACTGACAGAGCTTCAAACAGCAGTTCATTGGAATTAACCATATCTAATTTTCCTAACCTATACTCTAATGTGTATTAAAAGAGTATCAAGTATTGTCCTTTTAGCTTAGCACAAAATCGTTACCAATAATGCACCTAAAAGTAGGAAGAAGACCAATAGAAGGTCTTTATCGATGCTTAACCGACATCAAATTGAGCGACTTCTTGTCGCACGGTAAGAAATCAACAAACAGCTTTTTTGTGCCACCACTTAATTATAGCTTAAAATTTTAGTACCTTTTCTCCAAATTCTCTTAGTTCTCCATTTGGTCCAACATATCTATATAAAGTTGCTCTTGTAACTCCTAATTCAACAGCTAACTCTGTAGCACTTGTATCTCTATTTTTCATAGCAACCTGAGCAAGTCTAACTTGAGCTTTTGAAAGTTGAAATTTTCTACCACCTTTTCTACCTCTTGCACGAGCAGCTTTTAATCCTGCAATTGTTCGTTCACGAATAAGTTCTCTTTCAAATTCAGCAAATGCTCCAAATATTGAGAATATCATTTTACCTGCAGGTGTAGTTGTATCAATAGATGCACCTTCACCTGTTAAAACTTTAAATCCAATTTCTTTTTTATTTAAATCATCAATAGTTGATATTAGATGTTTTAAATTTCTTCCTAATCTATCTAATTTCCATACAACTAAAGTATCTCCTTTACGAAGTGCTTTTAAACAATGTTCTAATCCAGGTCTATCATCTTTAACTCCTGAAATCTTATCAGTATAAATATTTTCTTTTTGAACACCTGCATTAATTAGAGCATCAATTTGTAAATCTAAAACTTGAGAATCATCTGCTTTTGAAACTCTTCCATAACCTATCAACATTTTATTTCCTTTGTGTATATTAAACCAGGGTTTATGATACAGATATAATTTTTATGAGAAATATATCTTTCTTTGTATATTATCTTGTATTATAAACTAAGTATAGCTAAAGTATTGTAAAATAAGATAAAGTTACAATTTATCACAAGGAAATAAAAATATGCTTGAAATTTTATCAAAACAAGAGATTAATAAGTTTGAAAATGAGATACCAGTTTTTAATGATCAAGAAATGGAATATTATTTTAAAATACCAAAATTACTTTTAGAGAATATTCAATACAATGATAATAAAATATTAATGATGCTACTGTATGGATATTTTAAAGCAACTAATAAATTTTATATGCCTGCAATAACTAATGAGCATTTAGTATTTCTTTCAAATAAATATAATACAAAAATAATTAACCAATTTAGTAAAAGAACTTTTTATAGATTTAAGCAACTTATAAAAGAGTATCTAGATATAAATAACTATTCTACTGAAATTGAAACTATACTCCAAAATGAAGCAAATATTTTGGCATCAAATTTTATCCATCGTAAAAAGATATTTTATACTTTAGTTGACTTGTCAAAAAAACTAAAAATAGAGATACCAAGCTATACTGTACTTGTAAATATTATAACTAAAGCTATTAATTCACAAAAGAAAGATATTTTATTAGCATTAAAATTACATATAAAAGATGAGAAATTAAATCTCTTAGATGAGTTCTTAGAGAAAAATACAGATGCAAAAAATAGATATAATTTAATGTATTATAAAAAACTAGAGCATAAAACCAATAAAAAGCAAATGTTGATTAGTTTAGGTAGATTCAATACTATCAAATCTAAATTTACAATGTTACAAAATATTATTGAAGATATAAATCTTACACCTAAAATTGCTCAATATTATGCTACTTGGATTGAAAAGAGTCAAGTCTTTCAAGTCAAAAGAAAAAAAGATGTTGAGTCTAGTTTCTTACTATTATCATTTGTATATCATCAATATCTAATTCGTAATGACAACTTAATGGATAGATTTATATCAGTTGCACAAACAGCAAAGAACTCAAGTTTTAGAGCTCAAAAAGAGTTTAGTTTTGAACAAGAACCAAAGAAAAATAATATTATAAAATCTCTTGAAGATATTAATTTACAAACACTCAATGACATATCATCAGTGATACAAAATAAGAGTTTAAGTGCAGTTAAAAAAGTAGCTGATATTGAAGCTCTTGTTGCTACGCAATCAAAACTATTAACATCAATTTTATCTACAAAAGAGTCTATAACTCAAACTTCAAATGAGACTAAATATGATTTTATAGAACAAAAATCAATCTCATTACAAGGTAAATTATCAGGTATTTTAAAAGCTGTAGAGTTTGATGAAAAA
>JAMOOP010000033.1 GCA_027065385.1 Campylobacteraceae bacterium
GAAAACAGATTAGACAAGGGAGCAAATGCTGCAACTTTGGTTTTATATATGGTATGATGCCTCCTACATTCAAACAATATGCTGAAACTGAGTTTGGAGTTAAAACAACATTAAAACAAGCTGAAGAGTTTAGAGAAAAGTGGTTTAGTTTCTATAGGCAAATTCCTGATTGGCATAGAAGAAGTAGGCGTTTTTTAGAAAAGCATGGCTATTTAAGGTCAGTATTTGGGCGCATAAGAAGGTTGCCTAAGATATATTCAGAAGATAAGTGGGTGAGAGAGCAAGCTTTTAGGACTGGAATTAATTTTGAGATTCAAGGCCCAAGCTCGGATGCTACTTTGTTAGGCGGGCTGAACCTGTTAAGAGATAAATCAATAAAAAGAGAAGATTGTAGAATAGTTCTATTTATACATGATGCGCTTATTTTTGAGGTTAAGAAAGATAAGCTAAAAGAAATACTACCCAAGATTAAATATTATATGGAAAATATTCCTACTGAGCAGTTTGGATTTAAGCTAAAAGTGCCTTTAGAAATAGAGGTAGAGGTGGGGGATAATTTGAGTGAAATGGAAGAAGTTAAGATATAAGGCCATAAAATTCGTCTGGAGTTATTTTCTTAAAATAAGGAATAGCCGAATCAGGATTTACATTATAGATGTTGATATTGCACTCAAGTGCATCTTGTGCAATTACTTTAAAAAAATTATTAAATCTAGAATATATCCAATCTCTACTTGATATTTTATAGTAGTTATGCCAATGATGTTGCCCATTAACAGGCTGACCGTCAAATCCTAATAAGAATATATTTTTAGCACCTAACTTTGCAGCTAAACAAATCGCAGCCCCACCACTATTAGCTCCGCCATTCTTTGTAGGCCAAGAAATACTATTTAAATTATCAGTGTCAATTTTTTGACTATCAATAGGCTCTAAGTATTCTATTTTAGGATGGTTCCTTAATTTTGTGCAGCAAGTTACAGCACTATTTGGCCATTTTTCTAGCTCCAATCTATTCCATTCATAAAATCTACAATCTCCAAAAAATAGAATATCTATCCATGAGCCTAACTTATAAGCTGCGTTTACGCCTATAATAGGCTTGTCTTTTATTTTAGAAGTATTTATTCCTTTAAAACTAACCCCGCCACCTATAATAATTATCTTATCTTCTGGGGAATATATTTTTTCTAACATAGCTTTTCTTTTAGTTCTTCTAAAGATACTATGTTCATTAAGTC
The DNA here is from genome assembly GCA_027065385.1 of Campylobacteraceae bacterium. Lineage (GTDB taxonomy): Bacteria > Campylobacterota > Campylobacteria > Campylobacterales > Sulfurovaceae > UBA1140. The sequence continues at coordinate 1,242 of JAMOOP010000033.1, forward strand.
AAGATTGTTAAGCGCCCATTCTTCAGTTAAATTATCAATAATATCTTCATTTACAGTATCCGTGCCTAATCTTTCTTTTAATTCTGATTCATCTATTTCACGTGACTCTTTTATCTTCCACAAATACAAGTATCCAGGAAAGTTTTTAACTACACAGTAATCTAGATCAAACATTAACCATCTAACATGAAAAACAGCTTTCCAAGCATCACTAGTCCAAGCAGATAAAGGGTTTGGTGGCTGCTTATCTGTAAGATTAGGTAAATCCAAATTATCAAAAGGGTAAACATCATGACAGACTATAATGCCCTCGGGGTTTAGAAATTTTACAGCATTATTTATATCTCTTACAACTTGCCTGTATTCGTGAAAAGCATCTATAAATATTAAATCAAAAGGCTTTTCTTTTTTAAATTTTTCACTCTTAAATACTTCATCTGAAGCGCCTTCATATATTTTAATATTTTGTGTAGCTATTAGTTTTGGTACAATATCTATTCCTACCTTATACTTAGCATCTACTTGTAATAGATTTTTTCCTTTTAGCACACCTACTTCTAAATAGCGCTCAGGTTTTAAAATTTCTTCTACAACTGCTATTTCTTTATATATTGAAGCCATACTATTCTCCTATAAGTTTGATGCACTTAAGTGCAGTTTCTTCACCTACCCATTTCTTTAAAACTTTATAGTCTTTATCATATCTATAAAAGGCATAATTTTTATCATGGCCTATGCCTATACCTTTACGCCCTGGTAATCCTTTGAGTGAGCAATGTAATTTTAGTTTATCCTCAGTATCAAAAAATAGATAACCAAGCGTTGAAGCTTTTTGCCAGAACTTTATATCTATGTGAAAATCTCCCCTTATACTTGCTTTAAATATATCTAGTATTTCTTTTCTAAATCCAGTCTGAGCTAAACTAGCATGCCTTTTATTATTCATTCTAGCATATTTTTGAGCTGGAACATGATAATATCTAGCGCAGCCTTCCCCTACTAGAGAATATCTCTGCAAGTAGTTGTGATAAGTTTCTATATAATTAGGGGCATAATAATCATCATCTTCCATAAATAATATAGTATCACCTTTTATTTGTGAAACAGCTAGTTTCATATTTTGTATTAAAGTGAAGCCTTCACCTTTTTTAGGTTCTCTTCTAATATAATCTGCGCCTTCTATTAATCTTTCAGGCAGAGGCTCAAATCCATCGTCAACAATTATCCACTGGTCAGGCTGAATTATTTGAGCTAAAATGTGCTGTCTAGTAAGCTCAAAAACTTTATTCCTATCCCCTGTTAAGGTAATGACTGTTATTTTATCCATTTTCTAAAAATGGCTTAAAGTAATGGAGTCCTGTCTGTCAATATTATGATAGAATTTCCAATTATATTCTCTCCATTTAGTAGTGGGTAATAGCAAGCTTTGCTCTTTATTTTCTATAATAATGAATCTTGGCGTTATTGATGTAATTACTCCTTCAAAGCTATCAACAACTACTTTTCTGCCAACACAAACATATTTGTTTGATCTAAAATCAAAATAAGAGAAAACATTTTGAGCAATATTTTTAAGGATTATGCCTAGTAGTATAGCCAAGAAAACTTTTACAGTTAGGATTAGAACAGCAGAGTCCACTGCGTTTATAATTTGAGTTAGTTGCGCTGGAAAGTCTTCCATGATAACTATACCTCTTTTATTGCAAATTGCATAGAATTAATAGTCCTTCTTAACCATCCTTTAATATATTTCGCAAATTTCGGATTTTTAATACAAAGGTGTATATATCTGTGACATTGTTGCACTGTTAATTCTGCTAACAATTTGTCTTCATCAACTTGTTTAACAGCAGCGACAGTCTTAGACCCGATTACGCCATCAACACCAGGTT
>JAMOOP010000034.1 GCA_027065385.1 Campylobacteraceae bacterium
GTCATCTATTTCACAGAATATTTTTGTTAACATTTTTTAGTCGTCTCTTTTTGTTTTAGTGGTTTAAAACTATAGAACGACTTCTCTTTTAATCTCCTTATCCCACTTTTTTTATCGAACTCAGGTTTTTACATGTTTATTGTTCATCACTCGGATAGCAAATGGTATCTTTCTTTTTTTGAGCCAACGAAACCAAACATCTCCTACGAACTCTCTATCTGCTACTAAAACCTCTATCCTATCCGCTCCAAAAACATCAATAAATTTTTTCATAATCCTAATTCTATCTCTATATCCTGAGTTTCCTTGTTTGGTTTTTTTCTTGAGCAAATACCATACTATCGGGATTGCCACGCCCTTATGGGCTACACTTAACATTAATATATTGATATGCACTTTGCCAAATTTCCAATTAGTTCTATCCATTGATAATACTAATTTTCCTTTTGGCAAAAAACTTCCCATTAGCTTCATCATTGTAATTTTATCAAATCTAAATTTTTGAAAGAACCGATTTAATCGCCTATAGTTTGCTTCTTTTGATTGTTTTGGATTTAGTACTTTTGCTAATTTTTTTAAATTTACCCTCTCTAATTTTATTATTGCAATTACTAATGCCACTATTATAAATATTCTAGCCTTATTCCAGCCTGTTTGCTCTTTTATTTTCTCTTCAATTATGTTATTATTCTCTTGGAGTTTGTTTGTTTTCACAAGGTAATTTTACCTAAATTATAAGCTCCATTCTATTTTTAAATTATTTTTTGACGACTACTGAAATTATTATTAAGCTCTCTTCTATACAATTTAAAAAAAGAGTTACTGATTATATCAAAGAGATGTTACCTTGGAGAATTCACTATAAAAAGGGAGTTACAGTTACAGCAGGGAGTACTCAATTGGCACTCAAAAACATTTTTAGTACTTTGCATATTGGGCTGTTTTTTCCTAAAGTTGATAAAATGATTGATGGGGATTTTGAGAATAATAAGTTTTTGGGGGTTTTGGAGTATGATTGTTATGAAGAGAGTGGGTGATTTTGTCTAAAGTGTAGTCATAGATTAAAAACTATTTTTGATATTTTTGTGGTTTCTATGATTTTCCATTGAAAAAGATACTATTTAAAAGAGTCTCCATCTAAAATTATTAAAAGTATAAGTTAAAAATCCAGCCTCTCCTACTATATTTAAACCATTAATATAGTAGTGGGTAAAATCATTATTTGGATTTATTAATCTATATCCTAAATCATTTAATATTATTTTCCCTACTTTATAGTGGTTGGTTATTTCTCTTTTAAGATTAATCTCTCTATTTGAAAATAAAAAAAATGGGACTTTTGCCACCTCAAAATCCAATTCAGAGTGACCATATTTATAGTTATCATCTCTATATCCTAATCTTTCTCCATGGTCAGATACAAAATATAGTTTAAAATCTTTTTTGGTTGATAGTAGAAAGTTAAAAATTCTATTTAAAAGATAATCTATATATAAAACAGAGTCATTATAACTATTAACTTTATATCTGAAATAGTCCAATCTATTATAGTTAGATTTTCTAAAGATAGATGGAATATATTTTTCATAAGGGGAGTGATTGGCTCTAAAATGTAAAACAATAAAGTTTTTTTTACTATAGTTAATATCTTTTAAATCATTAAATAACTCATTATCATAACTATCTTTTTTATAATCTTTTCTTAGTTTTATATGGTTAGCATATTTCAAAACAGAAGATATGCTCATACCCTCATTTTGCATAGAAAACCATGCTGTATTATATCCATTGCTATTTGCTAATTTTATTAGATTTGTTTTTTCGGTTACTAAAATAGAACTATTTTTAGGCTCTCTTTTTAGAGTAAAAAATGATGTAACAGCTACAGGGGTATTAACACCACTACTAATAGCTTTTGTATAAAAGAAATTCTTACTATTTTTTAATCTATCTAAATTTGGAGTGTTATTATTATCATAACCAAATAGATGTAATCTCTTATAACTTAAACTCTCACCCATTATTACAATAATATTTTTCTCTTTACTATCTATTTTTTCTATTTTATATGGTTTAAATTTACTATTATTAATATAAGGCTTTAAAATTTTTTCTTTTGTTGCAATAGATAAGCTATATAGCATATTTAAATATGAAAAATTTAATGGTGAAATTGATAAAGAGTATGGTTTTAAATGGGCATATATTGGTAATGATACTAATATTAATAGAAATATATAATTAATATGCAGATACTCTTTTTTTATTTTTTTTGAAAATTTAATAATTATATATATAAATATCATAAAAATAGTAGAAAGAGTAATAATTATAGGAAAAATAGAGTAAATAGAGTCTAAAATATCATCTATCTCACTAAACAGTACTCTTAAATGATATGGTTGAATTAAACCTCTAAAAAATGAGAAATATATAATTTCAATAAGAGACAAAAATATAAAAAATATAGAGAATATATATCTAAACTTCTTCGTTGTAAATGATATAAGTAGAGATGATATATAAGTTATTCCTATCTCTTTATATGTAAATTTAGATGAATATATATAAAAATTACTAAAAATCATATTAGTAGATAAATCTATTAATATTAAAATAGAACCTAATAAAATTGCAAAATATATATTTTGATTTATAAGTTATCCTTTTAAAAAACTATATCTATAATTATATAAAATAATATTTAAAATATCAAAAGATATAAATAATAATTAAAGTGATACAATACGCACTTTAAAATAAAAGGGTAGTAATGAAAAAAATTATTTTAAGTTTAGCATTAGGTGTATGTTTAAGTACAACAATCTATGCAGATAACAATCATAATAAAAAAAAAGAAGATAGTATTATAATCAATCTTACAGGTAAACAGAGAATGTTGACTCAAAAAATGAGTAAAGAGGCACTATTAATTGCAAGTGGTATAGATATTAAACAGAATAAAAAAAACTTAAAAGCAACAATTGCACTTTTTGATAAAACTATAAAAGGGCTTTATAATGGAGATAAAAATTTAGGACTTTATAAAACTAAAGATAAAGAGATTTTAGAGCAGTTAGATTTAGTCTCTAAACTATGGAAATCTTTTAAAAAAGATGTAGAAAAGATAGCCTTAGGAGAAGTAGAAAAATCTACGCTAGAAGCAATTGATAAAAAAAATATGCCACTATTAAATAATATGAATATGGTAGTTCAAATGTATCAAGATAAGAGTAAATCAGATTTAGACCCACAAATAGCAAAAACTATTAATCTAGCAGGGCGACAAAGAATGTTAACTCAAAAAATGACTAAAGAGCTACTTCTAATTGCTAATAAGCTTAAATCTAATGATAATGAAAAGAGTCTTAAGAGTACAGGTGAACTTTTTAAAGATACACTAACTGATTTAGTAACCAATAATAAAGAGGCAATGAATGACCCAGAAATTTCTAAAAGATTAGCTAATGTTAAAAAGCTTTGGGATAAATATCAAAATATTATAGCTAATAGTGATATTTCTCAAAAAGGGCAAAAAGAGTCACAAGAGAAACAAAATAAAATTAGTAAAGAGATAACTAAAGAGTTATTAACTATTGCTAATAGAGTAGATGCTTTGACCTATAAACAAAATCTTAAAAAGACAGGTGAACTATTTGATAAAACACTAACAGCACTAATAAATGGTGATGCTGAATTAGGACTTGCTAAAACAGAAGATAAAGATATATTAGAACAATTAAATAAAGTTAAAAAACTTTGGAATGAATATAAAGATATTATAGCAAATGCAGATATTTCAGAGAAAGGACTAAAAAAAGCTATGGATATAAATATTCCTCTACTTCAAAGTATGAATAAAGTTGTAATAATGTATGAAGAAAGAGTAAAATAGTTCTAATGAAAATATGTTATAATTAATAACAAATTTTTAAGAAGGATTTTATTATGAAGAAATTAATACTATTTGCTATTGGTTCTATGATTGTATTTGTTGGTTGTACTCCGAAAACAGCAGGATTAGATTCAGCATATTTAAATAATAATAGAGGAGCAGAAGGTGCTCAAATTACTAGAGCAGAAGCTAGACAATATAAAAGACAACAAAATTTAACTGCTGATGAAATAAGATTAGAAAATATGAAAAGACACCAAAGTTCAGATGCAGTTAAAGAGGGGTCATCTGCCCTAGATTCAGCTGCAGATGCTGTAAAAAATGCTATTAGCATTTTTAAATAGAAAATGATTAATATGAAATACTTTATTTTTTTACTTATTGGTCTATTAAATTTTACAGCTTGTGCAAGTGACAGCTCTTATACTCAAAGTAATAGAGCTGTAAAAATAAAAGATAGTTCTAAAAATCAAGAACAAAGAGTAGCACTTATTATTGGAAACAATGATTATAAAGGTGTTTTATCTAAATTAAGCAATCCAATTAATGATGCAAGAGCCATTAAAAATATTTTAGAACAAAGAGGATTTAAAGTATTTTATAGTGAAGATGTAACTAAAAGGTCAATGAAAAGTAAACTAAATAGTTTCTACAATGCTTTAAAAAGAGGTGGAGTAGGAATGTTCTATTTTTCAGGACACGGTATAGAGGTAGATGGACAAAACTATCTTATTCCAATTGATGCAAAAATAGAAGCTAAGAGTGATACTGAATTCGAAGCTATTGCATTAAATAGAATTACTAAACGACTTCAAGATATTGGAAATAGACTTAATATTATAATTCTTGATGCTTGTCGAAATGACCCATTTAGTAGAGGTGTTGGAACTGGAGGACTTGCTAAAGTTGAACCTATAGGAATGTTTGTATCTTTCTCAACAGGAGCTGGAAGTGTATCTAGTGATGGTAGAGCAGGAGGACATGGACTTTTTACTGAAGCATTAATTAAATATATGAGTCAACCACTTGATTTAAGAGATGTTTTTCAAAAAACAAGAAAAGATGTCTATGTTAAATCAAATCAAAAACAGTTTCCAGCTATTTACGACCAAACTATTAATGGTAGGTTCTATTTTACATATCCAACAGGTGCATCTTCCAAACAAGCAGATTATACTCCCGAACCAATTATTACTCCAAAACCTAGAAGAGAGAGTAGTTATAGACAAAGAGATAGAGAAGTTCAAGAGAGAAGTGAACCTATAGATATTTCACCATATCCTATAAATAAAATACCTCCAAAAAGAACTCATGTAGAAGAGGAAAAACCAGAGAAGTATTTTCACCCAAAAGAGGATTATAGCTCTGTTGTAGGTTATGACTAAATATATCTCCTAAAGGAGATATATCTTAAACACTCTTTTGAGCTATTAAGAGAGTGGAAATTCCCATTGAAAAAGACTCTGTATATTTCATCTTAAAACCTACACTCTCTAACTCTTTTTCTAACATCTCTGTTGTTAAAAACTCCTCTATAGAATCAGGTAGATATTTATATGCTTCATAGTTTTTAGAGATTAATCCTCCAACTCTTGGTAAAATATTTTTCATTCCAAAATCAACTATTTTATCTATAAATCCACTTCTATCCTGCTTTGTAAACTCTAAAATTACAACTATTCCATTTGGTTTTAATGCTCTATAAAACTCCCCTAATGCTTCTACTCTATCTACTACATTTCTAATTCCATAAGAGATAGATATTATCTCTGTAGTCTTATCTTCTACTGGTAACTCTTGGGCTTTACCCTCTAAAAACTGTGCAAAATCAACCTTTTTTCTAGCTACTTCTAACATTCCTACAGATGGGTCAACGCCTACAAACTTTTTAACATCTATATTGTGCTTTTTAGCATACTCTTCCCAAAATAGAAGTAAATCACCTGTTCCACAGGCTACATCTGTTATCTGCTCTATCTCTTTTAAACCCAAAATATTATAAGCCTTGTCACACCCTTTTCGTCTCCATTGCTTATCTATTCCCATACTTAAAACTCTATTTGCTAAATCATAAGTTGATGCTATATCATCAAACATATTTACTATCTTCTCTTGTTTTTCTTTTTTGTTTATTTGATTTTCCAAAGGTTTTTGCTCCATTTTAATAATTAGCGTTATTATATGTAATTTTTTTTGTAGATTGCTTATGATTACAATCTATTTTATAATATAATTTTTGAAATCAACTATTTGGAGTAAACATTTATGAACAGATATTTAAAAATATTTTATATGATATTAATATCATTTACAACTATTCAAGCCAAAGAGATAAATCTAGGAAAAGTAGATTGTAATATAACACAAAAAGAGTATAAGAACTTTAAAGACTCTTTTAACAAAGCTTTTATTGGTATTCCAAAAGGTGTTTTAGGAATAGCAACACCATTTTATGGGACTTTAGAAGAGGCATTAGTAAAAATACCAAATTTAAAAAACTATACTAAAAAACTGCCAACCGTTGTATATATGCAAGGTTCAAACAGATTTAATAGTGGTAAAAAATTTAGAGAATGGATTACAGGTGAAGTTGGGTATATATTTTTTGCACCCAATACACATATAAGTAAAGATAGACCAATCTATAATTCACCTGTATCAAAAGAGATATATGAAAGAGTTCACGCATATCGTCAAGCAGAGATTGACCTTTTTATAAAAAGATTAAATGAATTACCATTTATAGATAAAAATAAAATGTTTCTAATGGGTTACTCTGAAGGTGCTGTAGCCTCTGCTAGATATGCAGGAGATGAGTTTGTGGGACGAATTATACTCGGTTGGAGTTGTGAACCTAGTTACTATACAGATTTTCCTAAAATTGGAGCAAAAAAAGATGACCCATTTTTAAATATTATAGGTAGAGATGATGAGTACTTTGGAAAACAGAACCCTTGGAATAATGCCTATAGAAACGAAGGACATTGTGGAGATGCTCTTTTTAAATTTACAAATGCAAAAGTTGTAATTTTACCTAATATTGGACATAACCTATTAAAAAGCTCTTTTTTAAAAAATGAGATACTTAACTTTATTAAATCTTTTAAAAATTATAAAATTAAGAAAAATAAAAAACTTTTAAAAAAGTCTATCAAATAATTTGATAGACTTAAATATTAAAAGTATATAGTAAAGCTTCTATTATTAAAACCTCTATATAACTCTATTCTCTCTTCTTTTGTATAATTTAGATTATTATTATTAATTCGAAGTTCATTAATATTTTTTAAATTATATAAAGGTGAAAAATCTATATGGCTAAATTTATTATAACTTAAATCTATTTTTTCAATAACTCTAGTCTCTGCTAAAGGTGTAAAATCAATTTCACTAAGATTATTATGACTTAGATTTAAAGTTTTAATAGTTGAGAAGATACTCATATAAGTTAAATCTATATTATATAAACCTCTCTTTTCACAATTTATCTCACCACCATAATAGCCTGTATTTGCATTATATAGTGAACTATTAAATGTTCCTCCACACTCTGTTTTATACCATGTTTTAAACTCATCTAAACTACTTGTATTTGTATATGTATAATCACTTGAAGAACCATAGTTACCAATAAATATAGTTTGATTTTTAGAAACTGTATTTCCATCATTATCTGTAACTATATATGTAATAAGATAAGTTCCTGCTTGATTAACATTAACTGTGTCTCCAGCTATCTCTATTCGTGAAGTTAAATCTCCATCTTCGAAATCTTGTGCAGTTGCTTTTGGAGTAAATGGTCTTCCAAGTGGCAAATAAAGTGTATCTCCATCTGTAATTGTAATTACAGGTATTGAACCACTATATGTTTGACCACCATAATATGGGTCTCCACCCCCACCTCCATCAATATTACCTGAATTATCTACAATAGTAACATATCTATATTGGACATCTTCATTTCCATCACTATCTACTACAGAGTATGTTACTGTATATTGCCCTACTCTATTAAAGTCTATATCATTTACTATTTTTACTTTATCTGTTATATCTCCATCTTGTGGGTCATAAGCCTCATATCCATATTGGTCTCCTTCAATACTTCTTGCACCAAAATTTACTGTAACATTAGTATCTCCATATAGTGTTATATGTGGTTTATATGTACTATTCTCATTATCATATATTGTCTGATTATCATCAACAGCTCCACAACCACTAAGGGTAAATATATTAGAAACTAAAAATACAAATAAAATTATATTTAAAAATACACTTCTCATAAAAAACCTTTCTATTTTTATTTTATATCATAATAACATATTTGTGATTAATATGTTAAAAAAATATATATAATTCAAATATATAATAGCTCTAAAAGCCTATAATTCCAAAAAATAAAAAAGGTTTAGACATGAACAACGCTTTATCTATCTACAAACGCTTATTAAAAGACCCTATATCCAATATTCCTAGTTTACTATTTTTAGGAGTAGCAATATTTGGTATAGTAGCACTAATAGTCTCTTTTATAACTAATATTTTAGTTTTTCCATTTATGTTAATAGCTATAATATCTAGTTTTATTGCATTATGGTATATTGATATTCTTGGTACTTTAAAAGAAAACTTAAAAGAGATGGAAGAGAGTATTAATCTTCTTAAATCAAATAATGACCGACTTCATAATGAGTTAAATGCTATGGAGGAGTTAAGAAAACATTTGGAACTTTATGCAAAAGAGAATAAAAGTAACTTTAATGAGGTATTGGATAATTTTCATAAAAGTTTTAAAAGATTAGAAGATATAACTATATCCAATGAGAGAACTTTACTATATCGTATTGCACAAGATTTAGAGTTTATGGATAATAAAGAGGGAATGAGTAAACAAGAGTATAAAAGATTTATTAGAAGAGTTCCAAAACACCTACAATTATCATTTGACAAACTAAATAAAACCCATTTTGATGAAATTGCAGGAGCTGATAAAAAAATAGATTATAAAGAGGTACAAAATTTAATCTCATCTATTATTACTAAAAAGGCATAATTTAGCTAATGCCTATATTTAGAACAATTAAACAAAACTGGGCAAAAACAGAGAAATGTAACCCTAAAAGAGTAATATATCCAAAAAGTGAAGAGGAGATTATATCTTTAATAAAAGAAGCAAATAGAACTAAAGAGAAGAAATCTAGTAGTTGGACAAAATTTAAAAGTTATTTTATAGCCTCTTTTAGACGCTCTTTAGTTCCAAAAATAAATAGATTAATGAGTTGTATTCTTATTATTAAATTCTATCTAACCTCTCTATTTCGTCAATACTTAGTCCTATAGTCTCCATAATAAACTCTATTGACATACTAGCTTTAAGAAGATTTTTTGCTATTTCTTGATTTCTTTGCTTTATTCCTTGTTCTATTCCCTCTGTTAATCCAGTTTTATGAGCTGTTTTGTAACTATTTATTAAATCCCTATAAATTTTTAAATTTCTATGATATTTATCTTGTTCCTCTTTTGGTAATTTAATAAACTCTGCTTTTTCAAAAGCTTTTTCTATAATATCACCTTCTAACTCTTTTGGAATATCTGTCATCTTATTTAAATTTTGAAAAACATATATCCACCACTCAAGATGATTAAACTGTTCTTTATTATCCTTTTTAAATTTGGGAATTTCAACATAAACCATATTTAACTTATCATACACTACTTTTTTAGTTTTTATATCTAATATTTGTCCATGATGTAGATACTCTGGGGTATCTTTAAACCTTTCAACTTCAAAATTTAATAATCCAATAAAGTATATAGGGGTTAAACTAAAGTCCCATGCTCCTCTTATAGCCTGTTCTTGAATAGGAAAAGTTGCATAATATAATGCTCTACTTTGAAAATGCTCTTGGTAAACCTTTTGAAGCTCTACAATAAAATTACTTCCTCTCTCATCTTCACAATATAAATCAAAAATAGCTTTTCTATCATTTGGACTATCAGGAAGTAGTTCACCATTTTTAAAAATAATATTTTTTATTTTTTTATTACCCTCTAATCCTAAAATATCATTAATTAAACTCTTTAATAGTTCAGTATTCTCTTCATCTCCAAATATCTTTTTAAAACCAAAATCTGTAAATGGATTTATATATTTTTCAATATAACACATGGCTTTACCTTTTTTAACCAAATTATACTATAACTCTATATAATTTACCTATTTCCAAAATAGTAAGCAACCCCTAAAATAGTTAAAACAACCAACACAGCAATAGTAATTTTAATTACACTATAGGGTCTCTCTCCCACAACTTTTCCCGTTTGACCATTAATTAAATAGTCATAAACTTTACCCCTCCATTTAAATTCGGCTGACCATATTGGAAATAGTACATCTTTATAGGTTGTATCTCTATACTCTGTTTTCATATACTCTATCTGCTGTTGGTCTCCTCCTATATCAGATTTTATAGTTCCAATAATTACTCTCTCCATCTCTTTTTTGGCATATCTAAAACCCTCATCTAAATCTATAGTATACTCTTCACTCTCAAAGCCTGATAGATACTTTTTATTAAAGGGTACAAGAGTTTTTGTGTTCCATGGAGATAGACTATCTAGTAGTAAGTGAGGTAAGGTTTTTGAAGCACCCACTGTTATATCATCAAAACTATTATAGACCTCTCCTCTAACAGGTGTCCATCTAATTCTAGGCTCTTCCTCTTCTACTATCTGCTCTCTTCCATTTATCTCAACTCTTCTTTGAACTCTTACAAAATATATATCACCCCTCTGCCCACTATATCTTGTATTGGTTTTACTATCATAAGTCCAATATGGTAAATAGTAGCCTGTTAATTTTCTATTTCCATCTACAAAATCTTTTAACTTAGTTGGTGCAAACCATAATGAACCAATCCACTTTTTAAACCTCTCTTGAGCATCTTTTTGGGTAATATTAAAAGAGATTAGAGATTTAGGTTCTATTGGTTTTGTAAAATCTGTAATAAGAGGAGTTTCGCAATATGGGCAGTTTGAGCTTATTAGATAGCTCTCTAATTTAACCGTTGCCCCACACTTTTGACATCTAATCTCTTTACTATCAACCCTTTTTTTTGAAAACTTTGTTAACCCCTCTTTAAAGTCATACTCCTCTATCTTAATATTAGATTTTTCTATATCCTCTAAACTACCACAAAAATCACATTTTAGCTCATGAGTAGTAGCATCGTATCTTAAAGTTCCCCCACAATTTTTACAGATAAAGTTTTTTGACTTAAATTTCACGATATTTTATCTCCTATGGTAGTGGTGGAGGTGTATTTTCAAAAAGATTTGAAAGTTTATCTCCTGCCTTTTCCCAATTTTTCATACCCTTAGTCCAAACTAAAGAGTCTCTTTTTATTTTTCCTTTATCTATAAACTCTTGAATAGTTCTTGTATCATAAGGTCCTTCGCTTAAATTATCTACTGCTATATGATACATAGTCTCATCTCTACTTGGAAGTGGTGGTGGGGTATCTTTTTCTACTCTCTTACCTTGTCCAAACATCTCTTGACCTAATGAAAATCCCATACCCATTCCCATTATATCACCAATTCCACTACCACCTGTTGCATTTCCTAATGCTTCTCCTGCTTGATATTTTAGATTATCATCAAGATTACCTGTAACCTCTCGGCTTGTTCTTCTATCTAATGCTTTTTCTACATTTTCAGGTAGTGAGATATTTTCAATTATAACTTTTGTAAGTTCTAATCCATACTCTTTAAAATATGGTGCAATATGTTTAGTAACATATTCACTAAAATTCTCATAGTTAGAAGCTAAATCTAAAACAGGAATTTTACTCTCCCCTAAAACCTTTGTAAACTTAGATAAAATAAGATTTTTTAACTGTTCATCAATCTCATCAATCATAAAGTTACCATCAGTTCCTACAATCTCTTTCATAAAAACTTTTGGGTCTATTATTCGTATCTCATAAGTTCCAAAAGCTCGTAATCGTACCATAGAAAACTCTGGGTCTCTAACCATAATGGGGTTTTTTGTTCCCCATTTTAGATTTGTAAATCTTTTAGTATTAAAAAAATAGACCTCTGCCTTAAATGGAGAGTTAAAACCGTGACTCCAGTGTTGCAAAGAGGTCATAATAGGTAAATTTTTAGTCTCTAACTCATAAATTCCCGGTCCTAAAACATCAGCTATCTCACCCTCATTTACAAATACAGCAACTTGTGACTCTCTAACTGTAAGTTTTGCTCCATATTTAATCTCATTTCCTTGTCTTGGAAATCTATAGACCATAGTATCGTGGCTATCATCTAACCACTCTATAACATCTATAAATTGTCCACCTATCCAATCAAAAAGTCCCATATCTTACTCCTTAATATCCTGAACTAACTTATCTGATGATACTTCCATTTTAGCTTTTGTAGCTAATAGTGCATCTTTTAACTCTTGTTCTGTTTTATTAAGCTCAACTAATGCTCTCTCTCTTGCCTCTTTACCCTCATCTGCTATTTTTAAAGAGTCATTTAGAGTATCTATTAGAGTTTGATTTGCTTTTTTAATACTCTTAATATCAAATACACCTCTCTCCATTTGAGTTCTAACCTCTCTGTTAGCTTCTCTAAGCCCCTCAGCATTTTTCTCTAATAGCTCATTTGTTAAATCATTTGCATTTTTAAGAGCTTTTGCTGACTCATGACTTCTAAATATAGTTACAGTTTGGGCTAATTGATTTCTCCAAAGTGGTACAGTATTTACTATAGTTGATGTAATCTTATTGATAAGTGATTTATCATTCTCTTGAATAAGTCTAATACTAGGAAGTGACTGCATAGCAACCTGTCTTGATAATCTTAAGTCATGAATTCTTCTCTCTAACTCATCTCTAAATCCTCTAACCTCTTTTAACTCTTGAATTGCCATCATCTCACCATCTTCTGTTTTCTTTTCATATTTAGGGATAACCTCATCTTCTAACTCTTTTAGTTTTATCTCCCCTGCTTGAATATATAGCTCTAAATTTCTAAAGTAGTCTAAGTTTGCATCATAAAGCTTATCTAGTGATTTAACATCAGTCATAAGTTGAGATTTATGAGCCTCTAGGCTATTTGCTATCTCATCTATCTGGTCTCTAACATTCTCATACCCTTGCATAAACTTAACAAGTGGTTTTGTTCCACCAAATAGACTCTTATACCATGGGAGTTTTTTATTTGGGTTTAACTCATCTATATCAAAACCTTTAATAGATGCTACCATCTCATTTAAAACTGCTCCAACTGCACCTGTATCTTTGTTTTTAACACCATCTATCATTCTATTTGATATATCATCAAGCTCCTCTTGAACAGATGCCCCAAAATATATAATACTACTTCTATCACTAAAATCTAACTCACTTAAAGCTTTCTCTAATTTACTCTGCTCCTCTGGCATAACTGCTGGTAGGTTTTCACTTCTCTCTTCTACTACTGCTTCTATAATCTCTTTTGTTTTTGTTTCCATCTCTTTATCCTTTTTTAATTTTTTATCTGCTCTTGAAGTACATCAATATGAACATCAAGGTCAAACTGATTGTTTTTTTTAAGTCTTATTATCTCTTTATCAAATCTTTTCTCTACATCACTAAGCAGACTATATAGTCTCTCTTTTGTATCCTCTTTTATATCCTCTTCGTCCATCTCTATATAAGATTTTGTAACCTTTTTAATCCCATCAATATATACTATAATAAATTTTCTAGCAACTCTTACATCTTTTGGGTCAGCTTCAATATTGGTCAATATCTTATAAGCTTTATCTATAGCTACTCTTAGTTGTGATTTTAGTTTAGTATCTTTAATTAGAGTCATATCCTCTTCAATACTACTAAGTTTACCTCTAGCAGTAGCTAAAGTCTCCAATACAAATTCAGCAGAAATATCACCAATATTCTCTAATTTATCACCCCTTGGGTCAAATCCATAATATAAAAAATACCCAATAGATGCAACTACTCCTAAAAATAGACCAATTAATATATCCTGATACCCAGCAAATGAGGCACTAAAAAATGTAGAAACTCCAAGTAAAACTCCTGCCATTAATTTATATGGAGTTTTTGGTGCTTTTGTAAGTGTTTTTGTATAATAATCTAACTCTTGGTCTAACCCCATTGCATTTGCTTTTGCTGTGGCAAAAAATAGCCCAAATGCTATTATATTAAATATAAACGCTTTTATCTCTAACATAAGTAGAGACATAACAATAGCTATAAATAGTGGTAGTAGAAAAATATATAAAAAATTTCCTTTTTTTATCTTTAGAGGGTTATCTTGTTCTATAGTTGGGTTATATCGTTTAGCTTTTGACATATCTTCTCCTAAAATAGTTTAAGAAGAGGATACCAGACAGAAATACCTGAAGAGAGCAGAATAAATAGAAAACCAAATATCTTTTGCAACTTAAATCCTTTTAATATTTTTTGTTTAATTTTATCATAAGTTTTTAAATATTAGTTGTATATTTCTAAAAAAAAATTAAGTTTAATCCTCACAAACACATAGTAAGATAGCAAAATATAATGTGGGAGAAGTGATATATTTATCACTTTTAGCAATGTTATCAGGAGCAAATAGCTATAAAGATATGGCTTTATGGATAGCAGTAAAAAGAAGAGAGCTATCAAAATTATTAGGACATGGGTTACTTCCCCCAGCGTATACAACAATCAGAAATGTTTACTTAAATATTGATTTAGAGGCATTAAATAAGATGTGGGTCTGATTTAGCACTAATAGCAAAGGTATATGAACATACCCAAATAGAACAGTTGGCAAAGAGTAGTGACTTTATAGAGTTTTTAAATCAAGGAGATAATATTAGTAATCTCTTAAAATATGTAGATAATGCTTGGAGAGATAAAAAAACTAAAGAGATAGCTAGAGGGATTTTTAGATGTTAATTAAAATTATCTAAAAGTTCTAAAAGCTCAAAGTAATCTCTATTAGATAAAAATCTAGTAGTAGCATAATATAAAAGTGCATATTTAATATATTCATAAAATATCTCTATTTTAATATTAGCTCCATATCCACCTAAAAGTGCTTCTACTTTTTCTTTATCTAAAATAGAACCATTAAAACAACTACTAATTGTAATTACAGCTAAATCAAAATAGAAGTCTCCCAAACAAGCATCACTAAAATCATAAACTCCACTTAAACTATTATCTTTAAATTTACAATTATCCATAAATAAATCTCCATGAATAACTCCATCTCTTTTTAGAGTTATATTAATAATATTAAACTCTTTTAAAAGTCTTTTATTTTTAGTTAAATCTATAAGCTCTTTTAATCTCTCTTTTGTAAATAGCTCTTGATTTTTAATTTTTATATATCTAGTTTGATTATGAAATTTTTTTAAAAAAGTAGCTATCTCTTTAATCTGATTTATATTTGGATTAAATATTATATCACCTTGAATTTGAGTATATATAATTGCTTCTAAACCATTAATTTTAAATCTATCTATAACTTTTGGAATAGGAAGTAAGATAAGAGAGTTTAAAAGTTTTATTTCACTATCAATAGTCTCTAAAGAGGTCTCTTTTTCAAAAAGTTTTAATACGAAAATATTATCTAAAAGATAAACAGTAGCCATAACTCCATTAGTTGTTGGAATTAGATTATATTTTCTATATTTAATTGGTAGTTGTTTTTTTTCTATATAAGTTTTTATACCCATTTTTTTCTATTTTAAATTTTTTTCTTATTATATTTAATTTTAACTAAATAGATTTATAAGTGAACTTAGATAGAATAAAATATAAATTATAAAAGGATTATAAAATATGAACGCAAAAAAAATACTATATTTACTCATACCTTTCTACACAACTTAAATAAAAGATAAAATGCTAAAATACCTCAAAAAGAATATGAATAAAAGATTAAAAAAAGACACGAGATATTGGTAAAAGGCGAAATGAATACAAAACATAAAAGC
>JAMOOP010000035.1 GCA_027065385.1 Campylobacteraceae bacterium
TAGTAAACTTAGCAAAACAAAATAGATATGATTTAATTTTAATGGATATCAATATGCCTATAATGAATGGTATAGAAGCAACTGAAAAAATAAGAGAATTTTCTAATATTCCAATTATTGCCTTGACGGCTTCTGCATTAGATGGAGATAAAGAAAAATTTTTAGAAGTAGGTATGAATGATTATCTTTCAAAACCTCTTGATATTCAAAAATTAAAACATATACTTGAAAAGTATGGAAAAAAATAAGACAAAAAAGATTATTTGTCTATTTTTGTAGGAGTTATATTTTCTGATTTTTCAACTTCATCTGTTTTAGGTTGAACTTCTTTTAAGTTAGGAGAAGCTAATAAAGATTGAATACTATTTGTTTTATCAATTACTAAAATTCTTCTATTTTTAGCTTGTCCCTCTTTTGTAGCATTACTTGCTACTGGATAATCACTTCCATATCCTATTATAGAAATTCTTTCTGGTGAGATTTTAAATTTATTTATTAAAATTTCTCTTAAAGCATTTGCTCTTTTTAATGATAATTCTTTATTATATAGATAACTACCTACATTATCTGTATATCCTTGAATCTCAATTTTAATATACTTATTATTTTTTAATATATTAGCAAGTTTCTCTATTTGCGGATAATATTTTTTATCTATTTTATAACTATTAAATTTAAAATTAAATCTATATTCTGCCACAATAGGACACCCTTGGAAATTAACTTTTACATCTTTTGGTGTATCTGGACATTTATCTTTCATATCATTTACCCCATCACCATCTGTATCAAGAGGACAACCATCCGCACCTACAACTACTCCTTCTGGTGTATTTGGACACTTATCAAATAAATCAATTACACTATCTTTATCGCTATCTATCGCACATCCATTTTTATCCACAGTCGCCCCACTCGGAGTATCCGGACATTTGTCTATACCATTCGCAACCCCGTCTTTATCATCATCTAAACTACAACCATTTTCATCTACAATGGCACCTATTGGAGTATTTGAACATTTATCATTTATATCAATTACACCATCTCTATCTCTATCTATACCACATCCATACATATCGACTTCTATACCTGCTGGTGTATTTGGACATTTGTCTTTGTAATCAGCTACTCCATCGTTATCGCTATCTATCGCACATCCATTTTCAGCTACTGCTATTCCTATCGGAGTATTTGGACATTCATCTAAATAATCAGCTACTCCATCACCATCGCCATCACGAGGACATCCATCTTTATTTACTGGAACATTAACAGGAGTATTTGGACATTTATCTAAATAGTTTGGCACTTTGTCATTATCATCATCATCTTTATAATTTTCCCATCCAACTACTTGCTTTTCACTCATCATATCTGTTACTGATTTAGGAGCTATATTTTGATTAGTAACTTCTCCACATCCTACTAAAATAATAGATGTCATAATTCCTACTGCGAAAGTTTTTTTCATCACTTTTTCCTTTTATACTAAAATTTCTCTTTGACCTCTTGCATTTGGTTCAGATAAAAAACCACTTGCTTGAAGCTGTTCTATAATATTTGCTGCTCTATTATACCCAATTTGAAGTCTTCTTTGAAGATAACTAATAGAAGTTTTACCCTCTTTTAATATAATCTGTTTCGCATCTTCAAAAAGTTCATCTTTATCTTCTATTGTGATAGAGTCTTCATCATCTATTGATTCACTTAAAAAGTTTTCATCATAATCGGCAACTCTTTGAGATTTTAAAAATTCTACAATTTTTTCTATCTCTTCTTCGGTCGTAAATGGAGCATGAAGTCTTACCACTGCTCCACTACCAGGAGTAAAAAGCATATCCCCTCGTCCAAGTAAACTTTCAGCTCCTGGCTGGTCTAAAATTACTTTGGAATCAATTTTTTGCCCTACTTTAAAAGAAATTCTACTTGGAAAGTTTGCTTTTATAAGCCCTGTTACTACATCTACACTTGGTCTTTGAGTTGCCACTATTAAATGTATTCCACTTGCCCTTGCTTTTTGAGCAAGTCTAGCAATAGAAAACTCTACATCTTTACCACCTGTCATCATTAAATCAGCTAATTCATCAATAATAACTACAATATAAGGTAATTTATCTTCTGGATATTTATTATTATAATTTTCTATATTTTTAACTCTTGCATTACTCATAAGTTTATATCTTCTATCCATCTCTTTTACCATATTATCAAGTCCTACTATCGCTTTTTTAGGTTCAGTTATTACTGGTGTTAAAAGATGTGGAATTTCATTATATATAGAAAATTCGAGCATTTTAGGGTCAATCATCATAAGTTTTAAATCATCTGGTGAATTTCTATATAAAAGTGATAAAATCATATCATTTATTCCTACACTTTTACCACTTCCAGTAGTCCCTGCTATTAGTAAGTGAGGTAATTTTGCTAAATCTGTTACAAAAGGTTTTCCAACTATATCTTTTCCTAAGGCAATAACCAAAGGAGATTTCGCATTTTTAAAAATATCACTTTCAAGTATTTCTCTAAGATAAATTGTTTCTATTTCATTATTTGGTATCTCAATTCCAACTACATCTTTACCTGGCACTGGTGCTTGAATACGAATAGTAGAAGCTTTTAAAGCCATTGCTAAATCGTCTTGAAGATTCAATATTTTACTAACTTTAATATGTGCTAATGGTTTAAATTCAAATGTAGTAACTACTGGACCTGTATAAGTTCTAACAACATCTCCATCTATTTTAAAATGTCTAAGTTTATTAAGTAATAATTGAACTTTTTTATCAATCTCTTCTTCATTTACTTGAATTTCTTTTCTTTCAGGAGTCATTAAAAAATCCAATAAAGGTAATTGAAAATCTTTTGGTTTGTCTATTTTACCTATTTCTATTGAATTTAAAAGTTCTTTATTTTCATCAAGTTCATTTACAATAATAGACTTTGTATCATTTGATGTTTGTAAATTTATTTCTTTATCTTCTTTCACTTCACTTTCTTCATTTTTTATATTTATAATTTCTTTATTTCCAATTTCTGGATTATCTATATTTTTATATTCTAAATT
>JAMOOP010000036.1 GCA_027065385.1 Campylobacteraceae bacterium
ATCAATTTATAACACAAAAGAAGAGTTTTAATTACATATAACTATATTTATTTATAGTTATATGAATTATTATCACTTTATGCAAAATGTATATAAATAATTAAATATTCTAATTCTCAATTCGTTTATAAAGCCTACTTTATCAAGCTTATTTGCTATATAAATCACTAAATATCTACTTCTTTTATTGATTCATAAATTGTATAAACCAATCTATCTTTATGATTTATTCTTCGTGAATATACTTCTTTATCAAAATATTTTAATCTTTCTGGTTTTCCTGTTCCACTTCTAGGAGAAACCATAATCTCTCTAACTAAATCAAATACCTTTATGTACGAACTTTTATCATTTCGTCTTAAGGTATTTAAATCACTATTAGCATTTTCTAAAATATTTATCTTATATATCACTAAAAACTTCCTCAACACTATATGATTTTAATGATTTATTTAAATCTCTACTATTATGTCCATCCAGCAATGCTTTTAATGACTTTTTATCACTTAGCAATCGCAATGTCTCTTGCATAGATTCATAATCAACTTGAGGTATCATTACAATTGCACCATTATTTGATGCTATATTTATCTCCTCATGTGTATCTAATGTATAATTAATATGCTGTTGCAAATTATTTGTTGCTTGTTCTATTGTAATTGTTCTCATTTGTTACCTTTTTAGTTTATTCATAATAACTATTTGTTCTATATCCACCATCTTGCAAATATACATCTTTTGTCATAGTAATATTGTTTAATTTCTCCATTATTGTAATTATATCTGATATATTTTTATCTTTATTTATTGAGTAAATTACTAATACACCTTTTGCTTTTTCTAAATAGTTTTTAATTTTTTTTAATAACTCAACTTCTAAATCATTTACTAGCACAACATCACTATTAAATCCAATAGTAAAACCTTTATGAGCATTTATAGTTTTATAATCTGCATAATCTAAATTTAATTTGCTAATTATAGCATAAAAATAAAATATTGTCAAGAAATTCCGTGCCTACAGATAGCTTAAGAAATGAAGCTAAATGCCTAAGTGATGGGCTTGGTTAAGATTTTACAAAAAAAATGTTCGATTCAATGTATTTTGTAGTGACCAAGTATGAAATAAGGTTCAATATCTTTAGGATTTATTTTTATAACAATATTGTAGTATTTTTTTATATTTTCCTTGTTTTGCAAATATATGACCAATATTATAATAAATTATAAATTGGTCAGGCATAAGTTTTATAATTTCAAAGTAACATTCCAAGGCTTCATTGTAGTAATCAAGAGTGTAATACTCATCGCCTTTTTTCTTTAGTTTATTTATGTGGTTTATATCTTGTTGATTCATAAAAAGGCTTTATAAATAGTATTAGTTGAGATTTTTTCCCACACAAAATTCTTAATATTTCTCTCTTTTTTATCAAAGTTTATCCCTATGATATAAACTTCTTTATCAAGATAGCTTTTATGGTAGCCTTTTTCTTTTATTTGATTTAGGGCTTTTTCTTTATTTACTTTAAATTCTATTATATAGATCTTATCTTCTATAAATGCTACTAAGTCAGCATCTCCATTGTTACTACTACTTTCACCTATTAGTCTAATCCCAGCAGAAGCTAGATAAGCATAAAATACACTAGCATAATATCCTTCATAATTAGATATATCATTATTTTTGTAGTTTTGGTGAGGTAGTTTATCAAATAGGAGTGTTAGATCTTTTTCTATCTCATCAAATTTTAGGTATTTAAATAGTTTAAATATATTTTTACTTACTCTATCTATTTTAGTTAGATATTGAAAAAATATATAATTAAGTGACATAGATACCTCTTTGTTTGGTACTCTTAGTTTATATAGTATCTCATCTTCATCTATTATTCTTTTATCTATTGTTAAATATCCTGTTTGAAGGAGTAAGATATCTAGTTTTATATTAGCTACATCAAATACCTCTAAATCGATTTTAGCAATAGTGATATTTTCCAAATCCAATATATTATAATAGTTTTTATCAAGTAATTTTATTAGTATAGATGGAGTTCCAGTGTTAAACCAATAGTTATCAAACATACATTGATTGGATATAAATTGTAGTATCCCATAAGGGTTATATATCTTATCTTTTAAAAAGTTATATCCATTGTACCAATTTTTTAGTTTTTCTAAATCTACATCTTTTAGATGCTCTTTTAGAGTAGTTTCTAAGTCATTTTTAGTATATCCACATATATTTCCATAATCTGGATGATATGATATATCACTAAATACATTTAATCCACTAAATACTCCAGCTTTACTAAACTTGCTAACTCCAGTTAAAAAAGCAAATTTTATATAGCTATCATTTGCTTTTATTATCTCATAAAAGCTTTTTAAAAACTCTCTAGCTTCCATAGCTAACTCTATATTTTCAAGGTTATCATTGATTGGTTTATCATATTCATCTACTAGGATTACTACTGGCATATTGTATTTATGATAAGAGTCTTTTATAAGTTGATCAAAACAAACTGTTGGACTTAAGCTCTCTTCACAATAAATACCTAACTCTTTTTGATTAAATTTTAGTATAGATAACATTGTCTCTTTTATACTATCCATACTCTTAAAATCTCCAGCAAAATTGATATGAATAACTGGGTATTTTTTAAAATCCCATTTATCATAGATATAAAGGTCTTGAAATAACTCTTTATCTCCTAAAAATATCTTTTTTAGAGTATTTAAAAACAAACTTTTACCAAATCTTCTAGGGCGAGATAAGAAAGCATAAGTATAGTTTGTGATCAAATCCAATGCTTCTTTGGTCTTATCTATATATAGATAATCCTCTTCTATAATCTTTTTTAGTGTATATATTCCTAATGGTAGTTTTTTTAGTTTCATTTTCTCCCTTTTTTATTTTCAAAAATCTCAAGAGAAACTCTTGAGATTCAAAATCACTGTCCAACCCCTAACGAACACAACGAACATAAAAACTATCTGATACATCGTA
>JAMOOP010000037.1 GCA_027065385.1 Campylobacteraceae bacterium
AACTCTATCACTAGCATTATTTATAGTTGAATCAACTCTATCACTAGCATTATTTATAGTTGAATCAACTCTATCACTAGCATTATTTATAGTTGAATCAACTCTATCACTAGCATTATCAATAGTATCATTTACTTTTTCACTAGCATTATCAATAGTATCATTTACTTTTTCACTAGCATTATCAATAGTATCATTTACTTTTTCACTAGCATTATCAATAGTGTCATTTACTTTTTCACTAGCATTATCAATAGTGTCATTTACTTTTTCACTAGCATTATCAATAGTATCATTTACTTTTTCACTAGCATTATCAATAGTGTCATTTATTGCTTTAGAGGCATTCTCAATAGTATCATTTATTGCTTTAGAGGCATTCTCAATAGTATCATTTATTGCTTTAGAGGCATTCTCAATAGTATCACTTATTGATTTTTTTGCATTATCTACAGTTTCATTAATAGCATTTTTTGCCTCTTTTATAATATTATTAGTAGCACCCTCTATTTGACTTATTAATCCAAGTGCGGCACTTTTTGCTTTATTTATAGTACTTTCTGCGGCACTTTTTGCCTTATTAATAGTATCACTAGCTGCTTTTGTAGCTTTATCAATAGTATCACTAGCTGCTTTTGTGGCTTTATCGATAGTATCACTAGCTGCTTTTGTGGCTTTATCAATAGTATCACCAACTGCTTTTGTAGCTTTATCAATGGTATCACTAGCTGCTTTTGTAGCTTTATCAATAGTATCACTAGCTGCTTTTTGAGCTTTATCTATCATATCATTAGCTGCATTTTGAGCTTTATCTATTGTTTCTGAAGCAGCCTTTTTTACTTTATCTATAGTTTGAGTTGCTGCATCTTGCGCTTTTTGAATACTTTCTTCTGCTGCTTGTTTTGCTTTATCTATGGTTTCATCTACGGCACTTTGGGCTTTATCTATTATATCACTGGCAGCACCTTGTAATTTATCCATTGTTTGGGTTGCTGCATCTTGCGCTTTTTGAATACTTTCTTCTGCTGCTTGTTTTGCTTTATTTATAGTTTCATCTGCCGCATCTTGTGCTTTTTGAATACTCTCCTCAGCAGCTTGTTTTGCCTTATCTACAAGTTCATTTGCAGCTTCTTTTGCTTTATCAATTGTCTCAGACGCTGCTTTTTTTGCTTTATCTATTGTATCTGAAGCAGCCTCTTTGGCTTTATCTATTGCACCATCTACAGCATCTTTGGCTTCATCAATTAATGCATCCGCTTCATCTTTGGCTTTATCAATTAATGCACTTGCTTCATCTTTGGCTTTATCCATTAATGCATTTGCTTCATCTTTGGCTTTATCAATTAGTTCGTTAGACTTCTCTTGTGCCTCTACCACTTTTTTCTTACCATCTTCAACAGCTTTATCAACTTCGGCTTTTTTTTCTTTGGCTTTTTTCTTGGCTTTCTCTTTTGCCTCTTTTAATTTATGAGCTTTTAATGCACTTGTAATGGCATCTGCTTTATTTACAGTCTCTATTGCACTAGATTTTACTTTTTTGACTGCAGGTGTTTTTTTCTCTTTATCATTACATATCTCTTGAAATGTGATTTTTGCTACAGCTCTTAATACATTTCCCTCTTTATCAAAAAATTCATAATCCCAATCTATTTGAGAGACTACACAAGAAGCAAAATGAATAAAAGAAGATTTACCCCAACTAATTGATAGTATAGGTGGTCTTTTGGTATCTTTTATATCACCTTTTACACTCTCTGAACTCAATGCCTTAAAATATACAAACCACTCTTCAAAGCTCTCATTAGGGAGTGTAGTAAAATCAAATAGAAGTTCCACACTTAGTTTATGTTCTCCTACTTGGTCATACTGCTTTTTACGAATATTACCACCTCTAACCTCTGCATCACTCCATGAAACAGATTTAGTATAAGACATTTTAGTGGGATTAAAAAGTACCTCTTTTTTCTCTACTAAACTAGGGTTTTCAAACTCACCTTTAGCATCTACTACTATAATTTGCATTTTATTTAATTTCATAATTTTTCCTTATACCCTATATCCAATATCAAGCTCTTCTTTTAGTTCATTAAAAATTCTAGTAGCTAATTTATCAATATCAAGTGCAAAATTATCTAATTCTACATTAAATTTATTCTCAATTATACTCTCAATATTTATAATCTTATTTGTTACACTTTTCTCAATTATAGGAGCTAAAAATTGCTCATCTACAACTTTTTCTTCTTTTTTAATATACTTAATATTATCAGTTAGCACTTGATTTTCTATTTTAGTAACTTTTTTTCTTTTTGGAATTTTTACAAATCCGATTATACTATCTTTATTATTATCAACATTATTTACAATTTTTTTATTTTTAGTATGGCTCAATCTATCATCTATAGTAAATATATTATCAATACTATTTTTAATAATATTTGATTTTAGTTTAGTTATAAGTTTATTTTTTTCAACTATTATATTTTTATCTATTTCTATTTTTTTGTTTGCTGATACCAAATCTACCATAGAATTTTGTAGCTCTTTGATAATATTATATTGTATTACTGTAGGTTTGGTATCACCAAACTTATTATACATTTTATTTTTAATAATATCTCTATTAAGTATAAATGATTTATTTGTAATTGTAAATTTATCTTGTAGTTTTAACTCTTGTTCTTTGATAATATTTGTTTTTAGTTGAGTAATTAGTTTTTCTTTTTCAACTATTATATTTTTATCTATCTCCATCTTTTTATTTGGTGATACCAAATCTACCATAGAATTTTGTAGCTCTTTGATAATATTATATTGTATTACTGTAGGTTTGGTATCACCAAACTTATTATACATTTTATTTTTAATAATATCTCTATTAAGTATAAATGATTTATTTGTAATTGTAAATTTATCTTGTAGTTTTAACTCTTGTTCTTTGATAATATTTGTTTTTAGTTGAGTAATTAGTTTTTCTTTTTCAACTATTATATTTTTATCT
>JAMOOP010000038.1 GCA_027065385.1 Campylobacteraceae bacterium
ATATGAAGATGGTATAAAAAAAGGGATGACAAATATACCTTTTGCTCACATTCCTAAAGAGACAAAAAAACTCATAAAAGGATAATTTTTGACATTTAATCAAATAAAAATGGCGATTTATGCTACTTATCTAACTAACAAATATGGCTTTGCTCTCTCTGGTATAACTGATTCTAAAAAAAGGAAAGAAGCTAGGATTGGTTATGCAAACCAACTTTTAAGTAAATTAAATATAAAAATAAAAGTTATAAATAAAGAAAAGGTACCTGAAGATGGAAAATTTCTTTTAGCTTCAAATCATAGAACAATCATTGACCCTTTAATTGTGGAGATAGCTACACAAGAGAGTAATATTCATGGTGATTGGATTGCAAAAAAAGAACTTTACAACTCTTTTTTCTTTGGTAAATTTGTTAGAAATCTGGGGACAATTTTACTAGACCGCGAAGCTTCTCAAATGAGCAGTTTTTTTAAAGAAACAAAAGCATCAGTAAAAAGTGGAAACTCTATATATATTTTTCCAGAGGGTACTAGAAATAAAACTGATTTAGTTATAACAGAGTTTAAAGATGGTGCTCAAATGATTGCACGAATGAATAAACTTCCTATCCTCCCTGTTTACATTCGAGATAAAGCAAATGATATTCTAAGCGCTGCTATAAAAGACTCGTCTATAGAGCGAATAATAGAGATAGAGATTGGTAATATAATAGACTCAAAAGATAAAACTTTAGATTTTGCCGAGGCTTATAAAAAACAGTTTAATTTATAATCTTTACTTATTTAACTCACTCATCATCTCTAAAAATTCATCTCTTACAACTTTATTTGCAGAAGCTATAATATAACCTTTATGTGAGATTGGATCAATATCTACTCCATTTAAATCAGTTACAAAACCACCAGAATTTCTTATAATAAGTACTGCTGCTGAAAGATCCCAAGCGTGTGCATTATTATTAAAATGAGCTATATAGTTAGAAAAAGCACCCTTTGCAACCATACACATGGAGTAAGTTATACTTCCACCAATAGATACAAGTTTTTTAACTTT
This sequence comes from Campylobacteraceae bacterium, assembly GCA_027065385.1. Lineage (GTDB taxonomy): Bacteria > Campylobacterota > Campylobacteria > Campylobacterales > Sulfurovaceae > UBA1140. Next base: position 1,055 of record JAMOOP010000038.1, read on the forward strand.
ATCCTCTTTAAAAAGTCTATTTAGATTTGTTACAATTGGATGCTCACGCTCAGGTTTGAAGTTTACAACAGCTACATGTTTATTCTCACGAAGAGGAAGTTTTAACATCCCAATATAAGACTCACTACCCTTTTCTGTATGAAAAAACTCATCTGTAAAAGGATTAAATACTATGCCTAAAGTTATCTCACCATTATCTATAAGTGAAAGATTTATAGCAGATGTATTTTCATGCGTAATAAATGCCCATGTACCGTCTATCGGGTCTATTGCCCAATACGGTTTTGAACTATCCACTTTAGTATCATCCTCTTCACCCATTACCTGAATATCAAAATTATCTTGAAGTTTTTTAGTAATATATTGTTGAATTTGTTTATCAATGTTTGTGATTGGAGTATTGTCATCTTTAAAAGTGAAACCAAAAGTATTTGTAGCTCTAGCTTCTCTTATGATTTTACCAGCTTCATCAATGATCTGTTTTGCAATAATCAGATATATATTTCTCATATTTAGTCCTTATTGCGTAAAATTATACCTAATACTAAGCTATATTATAGGATAATATTTTAATTTGTGAAAGGTGGTATGATGATTGTAAGCTTTATAGAAAATACTGGAGCTAAAACCATTAATGTTTTCAACTCTATTTATGAAGCTATATATTTTACTTTATTATGCCTTTTACATCTACTCAATCCTAAAAGTTATTCACCTGCTATGATAATGGTTTTGATAAAACAAATATATTTTACAGCAGTCACAATTATACCACTTTTCACTATGATGGCTATAATTTTTGGTTCAATTATCATAGGTGTTGTTATAGCTTTAGCAAACCAATATGGGCTTGAGGACAGTATTGGTTCTATCCTTATAACATTTTCAATAGATGAATTTTCACCATTTTTTACAGCACTACTTATCTCTCTTCGTTCAGGTACTGCAGTAAATACTGAGATATCCGTTATGAATGTAAATAAAGAGCTAAACACATTAAAAGAGTATAAAATAGATTTAATTGATTATCTATTTTTACCTAGAATTATAAGTGGTATAATTTCAGTAACTTCATTATCAATTTTATTTGCTTTAATAATGCTAAGTTCAGGTTATATTTTCACTCTATTTTATATGGGTATGGATTTTCATACTTATTCCTCCCTCCTTATTCATGCAATTGAGCTTAGTGATATTATTGTTTTATTATCAAAAAGTATAGCCTTTGGATTTGTTGCTATGATTATTCCTATATATAGTGGTTTAAACACAGCAAATGCTTACACAGCCATACCAATATCTGTTTTAAACGGAATGGTTAAGCTTTTTATAGCTTTATTTTTTATTGAGGTGCTATCATTACTAATACAATCAATCTAAAACTTTTTCACAAACAAGAAGATGCTCATAACTATATAAAAAAGCTAGATAAGTATACTTTAGTTTCTATAGATACACCACTAATATCAAATCTAAATATGCTAGAGAACATAGCACTTATAAAAGAGGTACATCAACACACACCTATACAAGAAGCTGAGGAAGAAGCACAATATTACTTAGCAAAAATTAAACTCGACAATATTTCAAAAAATAGAATAGTACAATGCTCGAAGCTTGAAATATTCTACGTAATGTTAATCAGAGCATTGATGACTAATGAAAATAATATAGTTATACTACTACCCTTTTCAATAACCAATGACTTAACAGATGTTAAAGGTTTTATAGATAAGATAGAGGTATTAAATAATAAAAATATATTGATATTAGATTTACATACTAATAAATCAAAATATAAGGATACTCTTTGCAATATAATAAAATGAAACTCTTTGTAGGTATATTTACTATTGTATTATTTATAACCATCTCTACTGTAGTATATTTTTTACTTAAAGAAAAAGGCACATTTGATAAAAGATACT
>JAMOOP010000039.1 GCA_027065385.1 Campylobacteraceae bacterium
TAAAATACTACTATAAGTTTTATAAGTTACATAATTTAATTTATTGACTTTTATGAATTTTATCTTACCTTCTTTGTTCTAAGTATACAAAGTATTACGATGAATGCCTAAATCTCGTGCTAATATTAATATTTTTATCATAAAAAAACATCTTTTTTGTTATAATATGTGAAATTATAGCGTTTTTTTATTATATATAGATTAAAGTAGGAGTATATTTATAGCTTTATTTCTTAAATATCATTATTTTTTGCTACTATTGAGATAAATATTTAAGACCATTATTTATAGAGTAAAAAATTTTCATAAATTAAAAAAGATAATAGAAAATTATACGGTTAGATTTGATACAAAAGATTTAAGGAAGCAGAAATGAATATTTTCCTACCCCAAAAACTAAACTTCACAACCACCACCGATCTCTCAAAAGCCTTTCAAAATATAAAAGAACCAACCACTCTAATATTCAAAAAAGGCTTCGCCCAACCAGCAGGGATTACGCTACTCTCTTTACTTATAAATAGTAAAAGAGAGTTCATAACCATAGAGTATGAAAAGCAAGAAGATATAAACTATCTCCAACGAACCAATTTTTTTAAAAATTTAGATTTTAAGATAAACAATATATCCTCTCAAGAGGATAGAAGTAATAATCTATTAGAGTGTACCAAAGTTTTAACTGATGATGACCCTTATGATATTGATATAAAACTCAAACAGATTTTAGAAGCCCATATTGAGGGGAAACCTAACTTAGTATTGGGTATTTTATTGACTGTTTATGAAGTGGTTGATAATATTTTAGAACATAGTACAGGAGAAGCTTTTAAAGAGACTGATAGAGCTATAAAAACTCCTGCTTTTGTCTCGGCTCAATATTATAATAATCGAAACAACCATATAGAAATAGGTATCTCTGATTGGGGTAAAGGAATAGTAGATACTTTGGCTGAAGAGTATAATGAGCTTTCAAGAGAAGAGGTATTATTAAAAGCATTTGAACTTAATACAACTAGACATAGAAAATTTTTTCCAAGTCGTGGAAATGGATTGGCAAAACTTAAACATTTTGTACTATTATCAGGTGGTTCTATACGATGTAGAACTAATGAATTTGAAATAATTTTTAGTCCACTCTATCCTAATGGAAATATTGAAGAAGTTGAACCAATTATTGGGACACATTTTGAGATTATGATAGGTTGTTATAGTGATATTGATATTAATCCTATTTTTGAGATAGACTATAGTGATTATGAAGATGATTTAGATGATTTTTTTAATTAGGAAGAGAAGATGAAAATAGAAATAAAAAATTTTGCACCACTAAATAGCCATCAATCAGGTATAAAAGTAAAAAAAGAGATACTAAAAGAGCTAGAGAAAAGTGAAGGGTTAATTGTTTTAGATTTTGAGGGTATTGATATTTTTACGGACTCTTTTATTCAACAGCTAACAGTTATATTAGCTCAAGAGATAGGTTTTCAAAATTTAAAAGGTAGAGTCAAATTTAGAAATCTTAATGATTTTTTACAGAAAATGGTTAAAGAAAAGCTCTATATTGCATCAGGGAAAAAGCTTATCAAAAGAGAAAAAGATATAGATATATTGCTTAAACGAGCTGAAGAGATAGCTACCCAAAAATCAAATGGATATTTGAGTATGATTAAAGTTTCTGCAGGGTGGAAAGTCTTTTTAAATAGTCCCAATTTGGATAAAGATATAAAAAAAGATGATATTTTAAATATACCATCTTTTAAATCTCTTGATGAAGCTCTTTATCATTTTATCTCTAAGCCTTTATTTGTTTAAAAATTTCATAGTTAAAAAATAGAAAGCTACTCTATTTTAACTTAAAATAGAGTAGTTTTCTATTTTGGTCTATTTTAAAATTAAACTTTTCAAAAAAGTTCATTCCAAGTAGTCCATCAACACCCTTTTGTTTAAAAGGGGCGACTGTTAAATTAAAATCTTTAAGCTCTATATCATCTAAAATTAAACTAGATGCTGTTGCTAAATGGGCAATAATTTCACCTCCTGCTGTGTTTAGAAGTATCTCTTTTTGTATAGCTAAAGTTGGTATTTTATCTTCATCTATAAAAGTATAACTAGCACCTGTATCTAGTAGTAGAGTAAGTGGTGTATTATCTATAGATAGATTTATTCTATATTGTGAACCTATTTTATTTAAAGCTATTTTATGAGTATATTGTTTTAACTCTTCTCTTTTTTGTTTAATATTGGTTAAAATAGTCTCTGCTTTTGCACTGTAAGTTGAGTCACTCTCTATCTCATCTAAAAGAGTCTCTGCTTTTTCATAATTATCTAATTCATAATATAATTTAGCCAATCTAATAATATACTTTTGATTATCTATATTTCTATTAATCATATCTTCTAAAAAAAGTGTTAACTTATTAAAATCTTTATTAACCTCTAGTCTTTTAATATAACTCTCAACTGTCACATTTAAATCATTACTAATACTTTTTAAATCTTTTACCTCATCACTTTGTTGCAAATTAAAAAGTAGATTAATTGCTTTTTTAAACTCACCACTATCTTTATATAATTTAGCAAGATATAGTTTAATATCTACTGCTTTTGGTTCTATCTCTATATAGTGAAGTATTTGCTCTATAGCTTTTTTAGGAAAATTTCTACCCATATCATAAAAATAGACTTTTAATATCAGTCTATACTCTTTTAACTGCTGTTCATTGGCTTCCATATAGAAAGCCATTGCATCGCTAAACTTTCCACTTTTTATTAATCTTTCAAAAGATAACTCTTCTATATTAGATTTTTTTGATATATTATGCTCTTTAATAATAGTTTGTTTTAAAATATTTTTTTCTGGAATAGAGTTTATAACTATAGTTGTAGGTTTACACTTTTTTATATCTATTTTTGGAGATATTATACTGTTTTGAGGTATAACTTTTGGTTTTAGTGCCATAAAATATATATGAAAATTCCAACCAATTAATACACCAACAGTTAGAGATAAGATAATTTGAAACATAATTTCTCCTTTAGATAATTTATATATTATTCACTACTACTTTTAACTACCTTAGCAATAAAATGTGCATGTTTTAAAAAGAAAAAGTGGTCACCATCTAGTGGATAAAATTTACTATTATCTATAATAGATGCTATCTTTTCACCCGTATATAGAGGTGTTGCTGTATCTTCTTTTCCCCAAAATAGCATAGCAGAGCCTTTATATTTAGAAAATGATAATTCAAAATCTTCATCAACTACATTTTTAAATGTCTCATACATCTCATGGCTCATTCCTTTAGCATCAGGAGATATAAATAGTTCTTTTATTTTATTAAAACCTAATGGTTTTAAGAGTTTAAATGTGGCAATTTTTACTTTAATAGTCCAAGGTTTTTTAGTCTTAATTCCAGCAGATGAGAGAAGAATTAGATATTTAGGATTTAAAAGAGTTGCAACCTTTCCACCAAATGAGTGTCCCATAACAATAGTAGGATTAAGCCCTACAGCTTTAATAAAGAGTTTTACAATATAGGCGTAATCTTCGGTTGTAAGTATCATACTATTACTACTTCCACCAAACCCTGGTAAATCTAAATAGGTCTGTCTATACTCTTTAAACTCTTTACCAAATGCTTGTTTCATTATCTCTTTATTGCTACCCCAACCGTGAAGAATTAAAATCCCCTTTTTTGCATTTGGATTTAACATCTCATAACTTAATTTAAACGACTCTTTTCTATAGATAATCTCTTTTAATGCCATAATAACTCTACTTTTTTAGAAATTTTAACATTATATTGCTTTTGCACACACAAAAGCTGTTGAAAAAGCCCATTGAAAGTTATATCCACCAAGTTCACCCGTAATATCAAGAACTTCACCTAAAAAATATAGTCCATTCTCTTTTTTGCTTTCCATATTACTACTATCTATATCTAAAATCTCTACTCCACCTTTTGTAACCTCTGCTTTAGAGTAACCAAATGTTCCAGCAGGGGCGAATATGTAATGTTTTAAATTCTCTAATCTCTCCCAATCCTTAGAATTTAAAAGTGTTGCTTTTTTATCCTCTACTTCTAATGCTACTAAAAAAGCTTTAACCATACGATTTGGAGGAGCTAAAAGATTACTAATATTTTTTTTAGAGTTTCTTAGAGTATTTAAATCTATATTAGGTATAAAATCTATCTCTATTTTACCCTTTTGCCAATATAGAGAGGTGTTTAGTATAGCAAGTCCTGTAACTCCTCTATGTGCAAAAAGAAGAGAGCCTTTTATCTCTTTTTCTCCCACTTTTATGTTAACTTCTGTTGAGATACCTGAAAGAGATTTAAAAAAGAATTCACTAGGTTGAAGAGTAAATCCAACAAGTGCAGGATTTAAAGTTTTAATAGTATGACCAAAACTTAAAGCTATATCATACCCAATAGATGAAGCTCCTAATTTTGGAAAACTTAAACCTCCACTTGCTATAACTAGCTTTTTAGCTCTAAAAGTACCTCTATTTGTATATATTTCAAATATAGAATTTATCTTTCTAATAGATTTAACCTCTATTTGAAGTAGTATCTTTTTGCTATCTATCTCTCTTTTTAATAAATCAACTATCTCTTTTGCTGAATTTTTACAAAAATATTTCCCATCTTTTCTAAGTTCTAAATTTAAACCTCTTCTATCTAACCAAGATAAAAGCCTATTTTGGTCAAACTGTTTAAAAATATTTCGTATAAATCTCTGCTCTCCTAGATAGTTTTTTGGTTTTAAAGAGGCATTTGTAACATTACACTTTCCTCCACCTGATATAACCATTTTAGAGCCAACTTTAGAGTTTTTTTCTAAAATTAAAAAATCTCTCCCCTTAAGCTCTGCACCTAAAAAAAGTCCACTAGCCCCTGCACCAACTACTACTATATCTACTAATCTATTTTTCATCTAAAATTCAGAAATTAAGACTACAGACTCTTTTCTTTCAGATAAATCTTTAATCCAAATAGTTCCATTTTTAAACTCATCTTCACCAATTACAGCACAATATCTAGCGTTAACTCTGTCTGCCCCTTTTAGATGTGCTTTTAACTTTTTAGGAGTATATTCAAGTGTAACTTTTTCGCTCTCTCTTTTTTTATGGGCTAAGGCAAATAGAGTATCAATAACTTCACTATCCATTGCACCCATATAATACCCATCTCTTTCAATATTTGGCATAGATACAAGCTCCATAATTCTCTCAATTCCTAAAGCAAATCCAACGGCAGGGGTTGTTTTTCCATCTAAAAACTCTACCAATTTATCATATCTTCCACCACCTGCTATAGCTGATTGTGAACCAATACTACTACTTACAAATTCAAATGCTGTTTTATTATAGTAGTCTAAACCTCTAACTAAATTTGTATCTATTTCAAACTCTATATTTGCTAAATTCAGTAACTCAACTAACTTTTTAAAATCACTATTACAACTGCTACATAGATTATCTATAAGTTTAGGAGAGCTAACTAAAAGAGATTGACACTTTTCATTTTTACAATCAAGTACTCTTATAGGATTTGTATCTATTCTTCTATTACAATCACTACATAATTCATCTTTACAACCATTTAAAAAGCTTATAAGATTTTCTCTATATTGAGGCATACAATTAGGACAACCAAGAGAATTTATCTTTAAACTATATCCAATTCCTAAAGCTTTAAAAATATCACCAATCATGTCAATTATAGTAAAATCTTCATATACACTCCCTTCTCCAAAACTTTCACAACCAAACTGATGAAACTCTCTTAATCTCCCCTTTTGAGGTCTCTCATATCTAAACATAGCTCCATAATAACAGAATTTAAACTTCTCATTCTGTCGTCTATCTAATTTAGCTTGAATAAAAGCTCTAACAACACCAGCCGTCCCCTCTGGTCTCATACAAACATCATTACCACCCTTATCTTCAAACTGATACATCTCTTTTCCAACTATATCACTACTCTCACCAACAGAGCGTTTAAAAAGTTTAGTCTCTTCTAAGATTGGTGTCTCAATATAACTATATCCATACCTTTTAGCAATATTAGTAGCAGTTGTTACAATATGCACAAATCGTTCACTCTCCTCAAATGTTAAATCTTTCATTCCGCGAAGTGCTTTTATCATTAAATTTCCTAATTTTTATTTTTGGGAATTATACTTCTATTTGACTTTGGATATAATTTCACAAAATATAAAGGCAAAATATGAGTAGAAAGTTAGTAAGCTTTGATTGGGCAATGAAAAAGATTTTGCGACAAAAGGCAAATTTTGTAATATTAGAGGGTTTTTTAACCGAACTTTTAAAATTTGATGTAAAAATTGAAGAGATTTTAGAGAGTGAAGCAAATCAAGAAACAGAAGATGATAAATTTAATAGGGTTGATTTATTGGCTAAAAATGAGAGTGGGGAGCTTATTTTAGTTGAAATTCAATATAATGATGAGATTGACTATTTTCAACGGATACTCTATGGAACTTCTAAACTTATTACTGAATATATAAAAAAAGGTAGAGGTTATACTAATATTAAAAAAGTTTACTCTATTAATATTGTCTATTTTGAAATAGGTCAAGGAGATGATTATGTTTATCATGGAACTACTATATTTAAAGGTTTACATAAAGAAGATATTTTAACTCCATCATCTATTCAAAAAGATAAGTTTAATATAGAGACTATTTCAGATATTTATCCAGAGTATTATATTTTAAGAGTAAATCGATTTAACGATATTGCTAAAAGTAGTTTAGATGAGTGGATATATTTTTTAAAAAATGAAGAGATAGAAAATAGCTTTAAAGCTAAAGGATTAAATGAAGCAAAAGAGGTTTTAGATGTTTTAAAACTTCAACCAAAAGATAGAGCAGTTTATGAGAGAAAAGAGGATAATAGAAGATATAAAGAGTCTCTATTTTATACAGCAGAGATTAAAGGTATAGAAAAAGGAAAAAGAGAAAGAGATATTGAAATAGTAAAAAGTTCATTAGAACAGAATATAGATATAGATACTATCTCTTTAATAACTGGACTCTCTATTAAAGAAATACAAAATATAGATAAAAATAATTTTAAAGGAAAAAAATGAAAAAAACAAAATCGGGATTTATAGCCGTAGTTGGACGACCAAATTCAGGAAAAAGTACACTTCTTAACCATTTGGTTGGAGAAAAACTAGCAATGGTCTCTAAAAAGGCACAAGCTACTAGAAAAAGAATGAATATTATAGTAATGCACGACTCTCATCAACTGATTTTTGTAGATACACCTGGTATTCATAAAAAAGAGAGACTTATTAATGAGTTTATGTTAGAGGAGGCTCTAAAAGCTATGGGAGATAGTGATTTAATTCTATTTTTAGCTCCTATTACAGATAGTTTAAAAGAGTATGAGAAGTTTTTAAAATTAAATGAAGCTAAAAAAGCTAAACATATTGTTCTTCTTACTAAAATAGACCATGTAAGGCAAGGTGATATTTTAAAGAAATTGGGAGAGTATCAAAAATATCAAGATATATTTGAGGCTATTATTCCATTTTCTGTTAATAAAAAGGTTGGGAAAAAAGCTCTTTTAGATGAAGTTATTAAACATCTGCCAGAGTCTCCTGCTTTTTATGATACTGATATTATGACTACAGAGAATATTAGAGATATATATAAAGAGTTAATTAGAGAGTCTATTTTTGAAAATTTAAGTGATGAGATACCTTATGAGTCTGATGTTACTATTGAAAAGATTTATGAGAGTGATGATATAGATAGAGTTTATGCTACTATTATTGTTGAGAAAGAGACTCAAAAAGGTATTATTGTTGGTAATAGAGGTGAGGGAATTAAAAGGGTTGGAAAGTTTGCACGAAATCAATTAGAAATTTTTTCTCAAAAAAAGATATATTTAGATTTACATGTAGCTGTAAAAAAAGGTTGGAGTAAATCTCGTAGTGGATTGGAGGAGCAAGGTTATATTATATAGCTTATAAGTATCACTATTTTAGTGATACTTAATAAATTAATTCTCCTCAAAAACCTCCATAATCTCCTCTCTATCTATACTATTTTTGCCACCTCTATATATATTCTCTTCTAATTTATTAAGTGCCTTAGCTATAACCTCATCTTTTTTAGAATATGGTAATAGAATATCAAATAAAGCTCTATTATTTTTTGCTTTTCTTATTGCTTTTATTATATTACTCTCTTTTTTAGTAACTTTTCTTTTTAATCTATCTACTGCTAAAACAGTAAGAGTTCCCAAAATAAATCCTATAGCCAAAAATAGATATTTTAAGTAACTATCCTCTTTTATAACTTCTGTTTTTGTAATAGTTTTTATTTCAGGTTTTTGCATAATAGAGTTTGGAGCAACCTCTATAGCTTTAGTTACTCGTTCTCCTCCACCTATTACTGTAATATCAATAGGCTCTGTCTTTATGGTTTTAACCTTTTTTGTTACTTTATCAAAATATTTAAGCTCTATTGATGGAATTGTAAAATTCGAGTCTGCTATGATTGCTATCTTTTGTCTAAAAGTTCCTTGATATACACCACCTACTAATCTTGATGATATTTTTGGCTCATCTGCATAGATTATAGCACTATCTATATTTAAATTAAACTTCTTAACATCATCTATATTTCCTTCTCCATCCACTCTTATGGTAAGATTTACAGGTTTATTAGCGTGTACCTTTTTTTTATCTACAGAGGCTTTAATAGCATAGTTTCCATAAAGCTCTAAACCATTTGGTAGTGGGTGAACTGTTAGGTTCTGCTCATTAGAGTAGATTTTCTTCCAACTTAAATCTTGTGTAAATGCACTAAAAAATGGGTCATCAAATACTCCACCACCTACTCCTCTTCTTCTTGAAACTCTACCAACTAAAGCTTCAACTGATGGAATTTCAAACTCTCCACTCTTTTGTGGGAAAAGTTGATACTCTTTTGTTTCAACAATATAATCACCTTCACTAGATTGAGTAGTTTTATCTACCTTTTTAACCCAAAAATCTTCTAATTTTGGCTCTCCTAATTGCAGTTTATCTATTCTAGCATTTAGCTTTCTTTTAAAAGATAGAGTCAATTTAATAGGTTCACCTACAAAAGCCTCTTTTTTATTTAGTTTAATCTCTAAAATAAATGGGTCTCCATTTTTACTAGCTTGTGGTTTTAAAACTTCAACTTTTAACTCTTCTGTTTTATATGTATTACCATCTGCATTAACTGTAAATGATGGAATAGTAACACTCTTTTGAGGTTTAAAACTATAGGTTTTAGATATAGTTTTAGTTATATCTCCATTTATCATATTAATAGATTGAGATGAAGATGTACCTATAATTGGGTATCCTCCTATCTCTCTAATTTTAGGGAAATCGATACTACTACCATCTGCACTAATAGTAAAATTAACTATATCCCCCTTATAGATTGCTGGTTGACTAACAGATACATCTACGGTTGCAAATATATCTATAGTCAAAAACAGTATTAAAAATATCTTACCAAGGATTTGTTTCATCTCTCTTCTCTCCTTTACTATTTAGTGGTAACATTAGTGTATTTACTCCTCTTTTATTTAACATCTTTTGCCATTTTCGCTCTTCCATATTGCTTATTGGTGGTTGAGTTTTATTCTGCTCGGCTTCTTGCCTTGCTTTCTCTTCTTTAGCTTTTTTATCCTCTTTTTTCTTATCTTCTTTCTCTTTAGTCTTTTTATTTTCTTTATTCTCTTTTTTCTGAGCATCTTTATCTTCTTTAGATTTTTTATCTTTATCTTGCTCTTTACTATTTTTATCTTTCTGATTTTTATTTTCTTTATTCTCTTTATCTTCTTTTTTCTTATCTTCTTTATCGCTCTTTTTATTATCTTTTTTATCTTGTTTTTTATTTTTCTTATTCTGCTCTTTTTTCTTCTTTTTTAGCAGTTCAAGATTAAACCTTGTATCTTTATCCTCTTTAATCTTTAAAGCATCTTCATAACTCTTAATTGCCTCATCTATCTTTTTTAAATTAGCGTAAGCATTTCCGATATTATGAAGCTTTTTATGCTCTAATTCTCTGTTGTTAATAGATTGATAGATGTCTATTGCCTCTTTATACTTTTTTTGTCTATATAGAGCATCTGCTCTATTAAATTTGGCACTATCACTATCAATCCTACTATATAACTCTTCTGCTTTTTTATACTCTTTTTTGGAGTAAGCCTCTTTAGCATCATCTAAATATTTAAAATCTAGTAGTGATGCAAAGCTAAAGAGTGTAAATATTAATAGACTTATTAAAACTTTCATATCTCTCTCCTTTTAAATCTCGGCACTGAAAATAGTGTTGCAAAAATAAGAGTAATTGCTAAAATTAAAGGGTAATAAAATAACTCTTTTCTATCTTTTATGGTTGAACTCTTCTCCTCTTTAGCTTCATATCTACTCTCTATTGTCTCAACAAGTAGTTTAATATCATCTTTTGCTAAAGAGTATTTCATATAAGCTCCACCCGTTTTAAGTGCTAACTCTTTAATATGGTCTGTCCTCTTTACAACTACAATATCGCCATTTTTATCTTTTAAGACTCCACTTTTCTCTTTTATTACTCCACCCTTAGTTGTTCCTATATTATATATATAGACAGATATATTATGAGCCTTTGCATAAGCTATCTCTTTTTCAAAACTACTTTGGTCTCCTCCATCTGTAAACATTAAAAGTATCTTTCTCTTCTCTTCTCCAAAAAGATTATCTGCTGACTCTAAAGAGGCTAAAATATCTGTTCCTTTTAAACTTAAATAATCCAAACTCAAATTTTTAGCCAAAAACTTTAATGAGTTAAAATCTTCTGTTAAAGGTGAAATTAAAAAGGTTTGTGAACTGAAACCTATTAATGCTACTTTCACATTTTTAAAATAATCTAAACTCTCAAAAAATTTCTTTTTAGCAAACTCAAAACGGTTTGGATATACATCATTAGCAAACATAGATTTACTCATATCTATTGCAGTTACTATATTTATAAAGCTAGATTTTACCTTTATCTCACCATTATCTATTTGTGGTCTTGATATTGCAATAATCACTAATGCCATAGATAAAATTAGTAAAATACTCTTTGTTCTATTAGATAGAGAGCTATTTTTAAGCTGTACCTGTTTTAATACTCTTTTACTGAAAATAGTCTCTAAACTGCTACCTCTAGCTTTTATTAGATATATAAGTGGAATTAATAGAAGTAGTAACCATAAAAATTCACTATTATTAAAAATTATCATCTCTTCTACTCCCTATTTTTTATATAAAAATATACTATTAAAAATAGAAGTGCTAAAGCTAAAAGATACTGAAAATAGTAACTCTTTTTAATATACTTATCTGCTTTTATCTCACTCTTTTCTAACTTATTAATAGTTGCATAAATATCTTTAATTCTCTGAATGCTATCACCTACAAAATATTTACCACCTGTCTCTTTAGCAATTTTTTGTAAAACTGCTGGATTAAAATCCATACCCTCTCTTCCAATTCCAATAGTATATACCTTTATTCCATACTTTTTAGCTCTTTTTAGTGCTACATCTAAGGGAATTGTATTTGCATTATCCATACCATCTGTTAAAAGAATTGCTATTTTCTCTTTTGATTTACTACTTTTAAAAAGATTTGAACTTAAAAATAGTGCCTCATAGAGTGCAGTTCTCTGTCTTCCTGCAATTCCGACATCAATTCTGCTTAATAGTCTTTTAATACTCTTTTTATCATAAGTTAAAGGAACTGCCACATAGGCAAAATCGGCAAATATACTAAGTGCAATTTTATCATGCTCTCTTTCATCTATAAACTTATCTACAATCTCTTTTACAATTCCAAATTTATTATATTCACTCATTGAACCACTAGCGTCTAATATAAGTGAAATCTCATACCCTTTATCATTTTTAACTACAAGTTCATCTTCTTTAACAGGACTAGATAGTGCTGTAACTAAAAGTATTACTATTAAAAACTTTAAAGCATTTACTAAAAAACTACTCTTTTTAGAGGCTTTTTGAAGCATCTTCATATTTGGAAAATATATTGATATGCCTCTTTGTTTACACCATCTATAACATATAATAAAAAGAATTAAAATAAGAAATGCAAAAGGGTACTCAAATGTAAAATGGCTCATTTTAACCCCTTAATAAACTCTTTAACTCTTATCTCTAAATCTTTATCTAGCTTTGGTACATCTTTTTTATATTTATACTCTAATAATTTCTCTTCTATATCTTTAAACTCCTGCTCATTTTTCTCATCTACAAACATAGCTCCATTAGTAGTAAATCTATAAGCTACCTCTTTTTGATTGTTATAATCTATTGATTTTAAACTATTTAATGCTATCTCTCTTGGAGTAAGTCTCTTTCTTCTTTTTCGTCTATTTTTATAAAAATAGAGTGCAAAGAGAAATATAATAATAGAAAAGAAAATTATGGCTAAAAGTATCTCAAAACTATAATCTTCTACCGATACAATATCTTTTATATCTTTTAATTTTTCCATAACTAACCTTTTATTATTTCAGATAGACGAATATAAATATCTTCATCTGTGTAGATTTTTCCGAAACTAATCTGATGTTGTAAAAAGTGTTCTCTAAGTTCTCTATCATGATTTTCAATTAATCTCTTATACTCTTTTGCTATCTCTTTATTTAGTGTAATATCTTCTGAATTTAGACTATTTGGGTCAACAAGTTCAAACTCACCATTTAAGATTGGGTTCTCTTCTAATCTATCACGAACAACTATTGCATATACCTCATTTTTATGAGCTATTTCACTTAAATCAACATCTCCATAAAAATCTCCAACTATAAAAATAAGAGATTTCTGCTTTACAACACCATTTACAAAGTCACAAAATGCTTTATATGACACCTCTTTTCCTAAACAGTCATACTCTATAGCATTTTCTACTAACTGATATACTATTGCATCATTTTTAGTTGGTTCAAAAAACTTTTCTATCCTCTTTTCAAAAAAAACACTCTGAAGACGATTATCATTTTTAATAGATGAAAAAGCTAAAAGAGCCATAATCTCAGTTGCTACCTCTTGTTTTAGTTTAACAGAACCAAAATGTAAACTTCCACTTAACATAAAGGCTATAACAATATTAAGCTCTCTCTCTTCATTAAATACATTAGTTTTTAATCCATTACCTTTAGCTGTTGCTTTCCAGTTAATTTTTCTAATATCGTCGCCGTAGTCATAATCTCTAATCTCTCTAAAATCAAGCCCATCACCTTTAAAAGTGGTAAGATGGTTTCCAAGATTACCTGAAAATACATCTTTTTTGGCACGAAGTAGTATCTCTTTTGCTACCTGTTGCATAGAGACCTCCTTACGGTGCTTTTATATTTTCAATGATTTTTTCAATAACACTTTCTGTAGTAATAGAGTTTGCTTGGGCTTTATAGTTTAAAATAATTCTATGTCTTAACACACTTTCTGCAATATAACTAATATCAAGAGGAGTTACAAAATCGTTTCCACGAATTAAAGCTACGGCACAACTAGCCTTATATAAATCAATAGAGGCTCTAGGACTTGCTCCAAAACTAATATAATCAGCAACCTCTCCAACTCCATACTCTTTTGGAAATCGTGTAGCAAATACTATTTTTGTCATATACTCTTTAATAGCATTATCTACATGAATATTTTTAAAATCCTCTTTAATCTTAGCCAAATCATCTAAAGATGCTACAGCTTTAACCTCTTCAAACCCTTTAATAGCTACTCTATCAACTATCTCCATCTCCTCTTTAAGAGTGTTATATCCTACCATAACTTTTAACATAAATCTATCAAGTTGAGCCTCTGGAAGTCTATAAGTACCTTCTTGTTCTACTGGGTTCTCTGTAGCCATAACTAAAAACGGTTTATCTATTTTAAATGTTTTATCTCCAATAGTAACCTGTCTCTCTTGCATAACTTCAAGAAGTGCAGATTGAACCTTAGCAGGGGCTCTATTTATCTCATCAGCTAGTAGTAAATTTGTAAAAATAGGTCCTTGTTTTATGCTAAACTCACCACTTTTAGGGTTATAAATTTCAGTTCCTGTTACATCACTAGGAAGTAAATCGGGAGTAAATTGAACTCTTTTAAACTCAACTCCCAAAGCTTTAGCAATAGCATTAATAGCAGTAGTTTTAGCAAGACCTGGTACACCTTCAACTAAAATATGTCCATTAGCAATAAGTCCAACTAACAAAGAGTCAACCAACTCCTCTTGACCTACTATAATCTTTTTTACTTCTTGTTTTATATCTTCTATTTTATTCATAAAGTAATATTTCCTTATATTTATTTTAGAAGATTATAAAACTTTTTTATTAACCGTTGGTAAATGGTATTAGTATATTTAGTTAATAAAGTTTAGTCTTATTGGCTAAGAGTTGATTTAAACACCTTCAAAGCTTCAAGTAACTCCTTTTTAATCTTTTTATTTTCAACTTTTTCTATCCATCTCTCTAAAAGAGTAAATCTAAATCTCTTCTTTTTTAAAAGTTTAGATTTAATGTATTTCTCTTTCCATTTATCTAAGTTTGACTCTTTACCATTATATATATTTTCAAATACCTTTAGCATATCATATACAATAAGTGATTTATTCTCTCTTTTATATATCTCTAAATAGTCTCTCTCTAAACTCTTATCTAATTTTCTATTATTTACTAAAAGAAGTTCAAAAAGAGTATCAAATGATGAGAGCTTTTTTCCACTCTTTGCCAATCTAGTATATAAATCTATTGATTTATCATAAAATATTTTTGATAATTTATTATCCTCTTTAGAGGCATTTTTATCATCATATATCTCTGCTAAAAGTAGATAACTCCAAACTACACCTCCCTTAGATGCAATTTTTAAATACTTTATAGCTTTAGCTCTATCTTTAGTAAGATTACCCTCTCCTGTATAATAAGCATATCCTATATCAGTACAACTATTTATATTGCCATAATTACAAGCTTTTTCAGAGTATTCATTAACTAACTTAGGATTTTTCTCTATATTAAAACCACCTCTATAGTGGGATTTGCAGTTTAAGCAAATTATCAGCAAAAAAACTATAAAAATAAACACAATTTCTATTCTAAAAACAGAGTATAAAAGATGCAAGAAAAAACTTATAAAAGCCCATTAAAAAAATTAGTAAAGTTCTTTGAAAAAAGTAGAGATAATTGGAAAAACAAATATTTTAAAAAGAAGAAAGAGTTAAAAAGAGCAACAAATAGAATATATGAACCTGAGTTCGATAAAAAAAGTGGGATAAGGAGATTAAAAGAGAAGTCGTTCTATAGTTTTAAACCAGTAAAACAAAAAGAGACGACTAAAAAATGTTAACAAAAATATTCTGTGAAATAGATGA
>JAMOOP010000040.1 GCA_027065385.1 Campylobacteraceae bacterium
TCATTCTCAACTTTCTAATTTAAAATCAGACCATTTTACCACAAATCAACTCAAAATAACTATTTTATGAAATATAGGCTCTAAAAATGAACCAAGTTACTTTTAAAATGTTATCATCAGATGATAACAAAAGGGTTTTAATGAATAAATTAGAAAATCTTTTAAATTTACATGGTGAAGTCTTTCCAATGGATAATGGTTATTGGATTAAATTTGAAGCCCATCAAGTAGAAGAAAGTAAAAGTATTCCGCATGGTGTAAAGTATTCTTTGACATTACATGATAAAAATAATCAAAGAGTTATCGGTTATGACAATGCTCATAGTTTCAAATCTACAAAAAGATTTAGTGCAAGAAAAGAGACTTATGACCATATCCATAAAAAGATGGAAATTATTGCTTATGAATTTGAATCTGCTGACCAACTTCTCGAAGACTTTTGGAAAAGTGTAGATTATTATATGGAGAATAATATATGAAATTAAAAACTATAATTGTTGGCATTATGTCAAAAAAAGAATATAAAAAAAGAACTATGGCAATAGTAAGAGGTACATATAAACCTAAAAAAGATGAACCTAAAATATGGTTTGAATCTATAAAATCTATGGCACAAATTCTTTCTAGTGAAAATCAAGCACTTTTAAAAATAATTTTGGAAAATGAACCTAAATCATTAAAAGAGCTAGAGACACTAACTGGTCGAGCTAAATCGAATCTTTCTCGTACACTTAGAACACTTGAACGCTATGGGATTGTTGAACTGCATAAAGAACAACAGTCTTTAGTTCCAGAAGTTCTTGCTACTAATTTTAGAGTTGAGTTTAGATTAAATGTCGCTTAATAATCCTTAATACTTTAAACCATCTTTATAAACTACTAGATGGTTTTTGAATTAAATAACCTTGAATATATTCAATACCTAACTCTTTTGCAATCTCTACAATAGCTTGACTTTCTACACCGACAACTATACTTTTTATAGCAACTTGTTTTGTATAGTTAATAAGAAAAGCTACCATAGCGCGAATATTTGCATCACTTAGAGATTTTTGTAATATATTAGCATCTATTTTTATGTAATGAGGTAATAGTTTAGATACTAACTCAATATTGATACTGCCCGTTCCAAAACCTTTTAAGGCTAGTTGAAATCCTAGCTCTTTTAACTCTAATAATACTTTAACTGTTTTTCCTAAGTGTTGTAACTTTTCATGGTTCATAATATTTAAAATAACTCTATTATGCTCTATATTGTAAAGACTACTTAAATAGACTAGATAATCTTTCATCGCATTAGTTCTTAAATCTAAATCACTTAAATTTATATGAAAACAAAAATCTGTTTGAGAAAAATCATAAAAACTTTTTTTAAATATACTTTTAGATATATCTTCGAGAATTCCAGCTTTTTTACTAAGGTCTATAAAAAACTTAGGTAAAATATATCGGTTTTCCTGTTTTATTCGAGCAAAAACTTCATAAGAAGATACTTGCATATTTTCTATCTCTACAATCGGTTGATAAAAAGGAACTATACTTTCTTGCTTTAAGGCATCTAATGTAACTCCAAGCCAATTTAAAGAGTTATTTTTATTTATCTCCTCTGGACTAACATCCATTTTAACAACAAAATTACTATAATCATCATTTTTTATCTCTAATACTACATTATTAATATGTTCAAAAATATCCTCTTCGCTATGTTCTTCATCCTCTTTAAAAATAATTACACCATAAGAGAGAGTAATATATATTTTTACTTTATTTAATGATACTATCAAAGTATGATTTGTATCGGAAAAATTTTCTAAAGAACTAAGTATCTGTTCTAAATAATTTTTATCTGCTCCACAGATTAAAACATCATCTTGAAACTGAACAATATTTATCTCCTCTATTCCAAAATATGATAGATGTTCCTTTACTGCTTGTATAATAGGATCTTTTATTTTATTTCCAAATTGATTTATTATCTCATCAAATTTATCTATAACTACAAGAAATAAAGATTCTTCCTTGTTATTGAACATACGGTCATAAGAGATAGACTTTTTATCATTTTTTTCCAAATCTATTAAATGACAAACTTTATAAAGTAAAGAAAGAAATTTATCTAAAACTATCGGTTTTAATAAAATACCATCAACTTGAAAATCGATAGAACTTCTTAAATTATCACTGGTATTATGTGCTGTCATTATAATAGTATGTTGATGTGGGTCAATTTTAAAAACTTCAGTAATTAAAGAAACACCATCCATATTTGGCATTGTTAAATCTGTTATTAAAAGGTCATATCTTCTATCTTTATACTCTTCTAATGCAAGTTCTCCATCACCTACACTTGTTACATTTTTAAATAAAAGCTTGAAAATCTCTGTATATTGTTCTCTTGTTTGAACCTCATCTTCAACATATAAAATTGATATATTTTTACCAAGTTCAGCTAGTTTTTTCTGTATATCTAACATTTCATCTTCCTCCAAATATAATTCTAAAACAACTACCATTATCAATATGATTATAAATCAAATCACCATCAAAACTCTTTTTCATAATATCTAAGCTCATATACAACCCTATACCAGTTCCTTTACCCTGCTCTTTTGTTGTAAAATAGGGATTAAAGATTTTCTCAGCTATCTCTTTAGGAATTCCTCCAGCATTATCTTCAATTTTAATAACTGCGATACCATCTATTCGTTCTATTTTTATATTAATATACTTATTATCTATATCCAACTCTTCAAAAGCATCTCTAGCATTGGATAAAAGATTTATTATTACCTGTTCTAACAGGTCTTCATATCCAATAAAACCTATATCTTTATCTTTAACATCTATCTTTACTTCTATATTATGATTTACTAACTGAATCCCCATTATCTGCATAACAACATCTATAGTATCTATAAATTTAAACTCTTTAGACTCTTTTGCTGGTTTGACAAAATTCATAAATGTATTTATTGTTTCTGACATTTTTTGACACTGTTCTTGTATAAAGAGACTGTTTTCTTGAAGCTTTTTCTCCTCTAACATTCCCATACTCGAAAGGAATGATAGATTGATACTTGATGCACTTATCGCGTTAAGAGGTTGACGCCATTGATGGGCTATCATATTCATCATCTCTCCCATCTGGATAAGCTTTCCTTGTCTTAGCAACTGCTTATCTTTTTCTTTTAAATCTGTAATATCAACAATACTGACCATTCTAAGTTTTTCACCATTTTTCACGATATAACGAGCACTTAGTAATGTCTGGAGAGAAGAGTTATCCTTAGTTACAATAGTAAGTTCATAAGGTTCTACTATATTTTTTTTAATAGCTAATTTTGCTATAGATAATTGTTCTTTTGGAATAAAAGAGAGTATATCCAAACCAATAATTTCATTTTTATTTTCATACCCTAAAAGTTTTATACAAGATATATTTACATCTGTTATTTTTCTGTCACTATCATAAAGAACTATCATCTCCATCGTTCCATCTATTATATCTTGAAAATTATTGACAGACTCTTGAAGTAATATATTTTGAGCTTGTATTTTTTCTGTTGCTTTGAAAATATTTTTTTCTAAATTTATATTGAGTTGAGCAATTTTCTGTTTTAATCTATTTTGTTTTATAGAAAATAGCACTACTCCTATTACTATAAATAATAATACTATAATAATTTGCCAAAACAGTTTGTAATCCTGTTTTTTTTCTATAGTTGTTGTAAGCCATTTATTAAATATTTCATGTTGTTGAGTCTCTTTAATATTTGCAATACTTTTATTTAAGATATTTAAAAGTTCTATATCATCGTTCAATACACCAAAACCAAGTTCAAATCCAAAAAATTCATTTCCAATTTTTAATTTATGAGAGTATCTTTGTTGGATATTATATGTCGAAACTAAAGAACTACCAATATAAGCAAAAACTTGCTCAGATGCTACTAAATGTAAAGCACTATCGATATCTTCAACCTCTCTCAAATTAATATAGGGATAACGTGACATTAGATGCTTTTTAATAGAACTAAAACCTTTTAAAATAACGATTTCTTTATCTTTTAAACTTGTTATATCATATATAAATGGTTCATGAATTCGAGTAACTAAAGAGATAGTATCATTAATATAAGTGGATGTACTTGAGTAAGGAAGCAAAGTTTTAAAATTTGTAGGATAAAAAGGTTTTATATCACACTCTTTAGATTGAAACATTTTAAAATATTCCTCAGGAGAGTAAGCTACCATAATTTTTAAAGAAATAGGTAACGGATCTGTTATCAGTTTTAAATAATCTGCTGTTATTCCTATATATCTATTTTTATGGTAAGCAGAATAGGGTAAATAATCTTGAGTAATACATATAGATAACTCTTTTTTATTTATTAAATATTCTAATTCTTTATCAGATAAAAATTGCTTATTATCAAATATATTGTTTGCAGATAATGAAATAATGAGAAAAATTAAAAAGAGAAAAAATTTCATCTAATAATATATACCTCTATCTCCACAAACAATACTGAAACAACTACCATCTTTAGTAGCACTATATAATAACTCACCATTAAAACTTTTTTTCATAATATCCAAACTCATATATAACCCTATACCTGTTCCTTTACCCTGCTCTTTTGTTGTAAAATATGGATTAAATATTTTCTCAGCTATCTCTTTAGGAATTCCTCCTGCATTATCTTCTATTGTTATTATTGGTATCTTTTTTTCTGCATCTACAATAATTATTATAAACTTATCCACACTATCTATATCATCAAAAGCATCTCTTGCATTTGCAAGAATATTAATTATAACTTGTTCTAATAAATCTTCATAACCTACCATCGATATACTCTTATCTTTTATTTGTATATCTATTTTTATATTATGATTGGTAAGTTGTGATCCCATTATCTGCATAATAGCTTTTACTGTATCTGTTATTTTAAACTCTTTAGATTCTTTTGATGGCTTTACAAAATTCATAAAGGTATCTATAGTATTTGACATTTTTTGACATTGGTCTTGTATAAATTCACTACTCTCTGATACTTTCTTCTCCTCAAGCATACCCATACTTGATAAAAGAGAGAGGTTTATACCTGTTGCACTAATAGCATTTAGAGGTTGTCGCCACTGATGCGCTATCATACCTATCATCTCCCCCATCTGTGCCAATTTATTTTTTTGAAAATTTTGTCTCTCTTGCTCTTTATTTTTAATTATTTCCAAATCTAATTTATCTTGCCACTCTGTCGTTATAACATGTGTCATATAAGTCAGTGCATACATCATCTCATTTCTATGATCAGTAAACTCTATTGCAACCTTATCTCTTTTTTGTAAATTTTCTATTTTGAACTCTTTTTCACTTAGAGCAAGAATAGTCATAGTTTCGTTAAAAAGATAATTATTTTTACTATCTGAAAAGAATTCACCATAAGTAAAAAAACCACTTACAGGTGCTTTATTTGCCATAGAAACAAGTTCTACAGAACTTTTTGAAGAGAGAAGTCGTCTTCTTGCCATACAAGAATATACAAACATAGACTCAGGAGTACACTCTTTTCCAAATGCTTCACATATCTCTTGACTCTCTTTTAAAATCATTTCTGCTCGTCCGATAGCAAAACGAACACTTTCACCTTGAATAACATTACCTGCAAATAAAAGAGATTTATCTTCAAATTTAAAGAGAGGAGCTCTCGCTATTTTCATACTATCTCTTTCAATCATTAATGGTATCTCTATACCTATTTTTGGTAACTGATTTGAAATATTTTCACCGAAATATTTTTTATATATATCTATCACGGAGATATTATTTATCTCATAAACTCTATTACCCTCACTTTTTGTAACTGTCATAGGTAATCCAACAGCTTCCCAACCAAACTGATAACTATTTTTTACTCGTAACTCTTCTCCAGATAAAATAACACCAACAGCACCTATATCAAAAATTTTATTTTGATGTATTACATAAGTTTTTTTTAAATTGCCATTATCTCCTGCTAAACCACCAGCTACTATATATCTATTGTGAGAAATATCTCTTACACCTGTAATAAAAGATTCACCATTTATAGATAAACCAGCTGTAAACAGTATCATCACTTTTATATTATCTGTATCAAGTTTTGAAGCTATCTCTTTTCCCATATCAAAAGATGAACTTTCATAAAGAGTATAAACCGATTTTATAGTAGTTTTTTCAAAAATAGAGACACTTATAATAGTCTGAAAAGAAGTAACCTCATCACCTAGTATCTCCCCATCTGTTGTTGAACCGATAATATGAGCATTAGGGAGAGCATTAGTAAGAGTATTTGCAATATTTTGAATAAAATCTCTTTCTACTATACCACTAAAAAATTGAACTAAACACTCTTTTTGAGAACTTATTTTATTCTCTAATAACCACTCTTTAAGTAATTTATCATTTTTATATTTATAATTGAGTGTATACATTTTTTTATCCTAATTATTTAAACTATTTTTTCAAGATTTATTATCTTAGTGACCTTTAAAAGCAACTCTGTTAGTTTAACCATTTTAAGAGGTTTCAATAAAAATCCATCAAGCTGTAAGTCAATAGCTTCAAGTAGATTTTCACTACTATTATGAGCTGTTAAAATAATAATATGTTGATAAGGATTAATACTTTTAATATTTTTAATCATCTCTAAACCATTCATTTTAGGCATCGTTAAATCAGTCATAACTAAATCTATACTATTTTTTTTATATTTTTCTAAAGCATCTAATCCATTTACACCAACAATAACTTCTTTAAAAAAAATTTTTAATATTTCAGAGATTTGAAAACGTGTATCATCTTCATCTTCAACATATAAAACTACTAACTCTTTGGATTCCTCTTTTAATTCTAAACTCAACCTATATCCTTTGATGGTTCATGTAAATAATACCCTTGTACATAATCAACACCTAGTTCCTTTACAATGTCATAAGTTTCTTCATTATGAACAAACTCAGCAATCGTTTTAATACCCATATTTTTAGCATAAAAGATAATAGTTTTTGTAATGATGAGACTATTTTGATTTTGTGCTATATCTTTTATAAAGGCACCATCAATTTTAATAAAATCTATCTGTAGTTTTTGAACTCTTGCAAAATTTGAACTTTCTGCTCCAAAATCATCTATTGAAATTATATACCCTAAAGATTTAAGTTCATCCATTTGAGAGATAGCATGATCTGCATCATAATCACTAATATTTTCTAATACTTCTAAAACAACTTGAGAAGATTTTATATTATATTTTTTACACATCTCTTGTAGATAATCAATTAAATACTCCTCTTTAAAATCATCATCTGTAATATTAATAGAAAATTGAATAGTAGGCTTATTACTAAAGTTTTCAAATGATTTTAAAATCATACGTTTTGTTATCTCTGTTACCATTCCTGCAATACGAGCTGGTTCTATAAATCTAAATGGAGATATTGGTTTATCTTGTTCAACTATTCTAGCCAAACATTCATACTTATCTATCTCTCCCGTTTTTGCGTCAACAATAGCTTGATAATAGGGAACTAAAAGGTCAAAATCAAGTGCTAATTTAACCTTATTTGCCCATTCATGCATCTGTACTTTATAATTTTGAGTTTCCAAATCATCATAATAATGACCAACTGCATTTTTATGAAGTTTACGAATATCCCCTAGTGCTAATTGAGCCTTTGCATAAGGAAGCTCCATATCATTTTCTTTAATACTGACAATACCCATAGAAAAAGTTATTCGAAGAGATGATTCATTAATTTTAAAACGTTTCGAATAAATTTTATGTTTTATAAGATGTGCTAACTCTAATGCTTCCTCTTGTGAAAAAGAATCTAAAAGGATTAAAAACTCATCTCCATTCCCTCTATAAATATTTTCTTTAGTAATTTCAGATAAAAATAAACCTATCTGTTTCAGTGCGCTATCACCTGCGACATATCCATAGGTTGCATTAATTTGAGAAAAATTATCTATATTGAGCAAAATCACTTCACTAAATTTTTTATTATCTGTTCTAAAATCTAAACATAATTTTTCTTTATTTGGAAGTCCCGTAATTGAATCATATTCCAGTCTCTGTATTAGAAGTTTTGCCTGTGTATCTATTTTATTTTCTAAATTTTCTTGATATTTTATATTTTCTTTTTCTAGTTTTAAAGATATTACTGCTTTTTCAATCGATTCAAACATCTGAATTGCTTCTATTGGTTTAAGTATATACCCATCAACACTTGACTTAATCGCTTTTACTATGATGTCTGTTTCTGTATGTGCTGACATAACTATAACTTTTTGATGAATATTAATAGTACGTGTCATCTTCAAAAGTTCAAAACCATTCATTAAAGGCATAGTTAAATCAGTAATAATTAAATCAATAGATTGTTCTTTATATATCTCTAGTGCTTCTGCCCCATTTTTTGCTACAAAAACATCTCTAAATAAAAGAACTAAAATATTATATACCTGAGTCCTTGCACCATCTTCATCATCAACAAGTAAAACAGAAAGATTTTGAGACAACTCTTTTAGTTTTTTTATATCATACATTTTTAGTTCCTTTTCTTAATTTATTATCGAATAGATTGAATCAATTCGATAATTTTTTGAATACTTAGTGAGTTTGTTACTCCACCCTGTTTAACAGCTTCATTTGGCATACCATAAACAACACAACTCTCTTCATCTTGTGCATAAGTTTTAGCTCCAAGATCAAACATAGCTTTCATTCCTCTAGCACCATCACTTCCCATTCCAGTCAAAATAATACCAACACCTGAACTTCCAAGTTCTTGAGCAAATGAACGAAATAATACATCGACACTCGGTCTATGATGAGATACTTTTGGACCATCTTTAATTCTAATAATATATTTTAAAGCTGATTTTTCAATAGTCATATGCTTATCACCTTGAGCGATATAAACTGTTGATTGTTCCAAAACATCACCATCTTCAGCCTGTTTAACTCTCAAACGGCACAGAGTATTTAATCTTTTTGCAAGTGATGCCGTAAAACCAGCAGGCATATGTTGAGTAATTAAGATAGGAGCCATTCCACTAGGAAGAGCTTTTAATATCTTTTCTAAAACTTGTACACCCCCAGTAGATGAACCAATAGCTATAACTTTTTTAGCATTTCCCATAGGTTTAGCTACTACTATTTTTTTATTAAATGATGATTTTCCAGCAACTCGAATAGAATTTAAAAGACTTTCTTTTGATTTTTCTAAAAATTGTTTTGTTTGAAGGTTTGGTTTTTCAATCAATGCAACAGCACCTGCACGACGAATATCATCTACTATGGAGGAACCCAATTTAGCAAAAGATGAGCAGATAATTGTAGCTATTGGTTGCTCTTTCATTATCTGCTTTAAAAAAGTTACACCGTCCATTCGTGGCATCTCTATATCTAAAATAAGAACATCTGGTAAACCAGTAGTTTTAAATTTTTCCATAGCATAAAGAGGATCAGCAGCAACACCAATCAGTTCTATATCAGATTCATCTTTCACTAGATGGCTAATAGTTTGACGAACAATCGCAGAATCATCAATAATAAAAAGTTTTATACTATTCATTACTTACTCTTTAAGGCTTATATAGTTTTTTAATACTATCTACTATTGATGATTGTAAAGAATCTGTTACTATGGACTTAATAAACCAACCATCTATACCAACCTCTTTACCTATCTTCTGAGATTCGGTTGTATATGATGTAGTGATTGCGATAATAGATTTATATCTAT
Source organism: Campylobacteraceae bacterium (assembly GCA_027065385.1). Classification (GTDB taxonomy): domain Bacteria; phylum Campylobacterota; class Campylobacteria; order Campylobacterales; family Sulfurovaceae; genus UBA1140. The sequence continues at coordinate 9,796 of JAMOOP010000040.1, forward strand.
ATTTTTGAATTGCTTTAGCAGTTTTGACAATATCATATCCAGTTACATTTGGCATATTAATATCTACAAATAAAATATCATACTCCAATTTTTCAGACTCAATCATCTCTTTAACTAAAACAGAATCACTATAAAATTCACACTCTATCATTCCATTTTCTATTAAATCAGCAACAAGATTATTTAATGTTTTAAGAACTATTAAACTATCATCAACAAATATAACTTTCACTTTAAACTCCTTTTTATAAAAAGATTAACTAAAATCTTTTTCTACCTGTCTACAACTATTCATTATTTGATTATCATAATAATGAACATTTATACTTGTTTGTTTTGTAATAACTTCCTCTATCCAGAGTTCTATTATCTGATTTAAAGTTTCTAAATTATTAAATATCATCTCACTTTCTTGATTATTAAATAGCTTTACCTCTTTATTTTGAAGTAAAACATATACACTTTGTAATGCAATTAATACTTTATCAAAATTATGAACCTTTTTAAATAGTCTAATATACTGTTCAAAAAGTGAAAGAAGAGCTAAATGTATCTGGTCATTGTAAAAAATTTCATCGATATGTACAGATCTATACTCTTGGAGTGCAAAATTAAGTTCATTTACATAATCAAATATATCATCCGATGTAACTATTAAGAGTTCAGTAGCAGATACTATTTCACTTTTATAAATAGTTTTTTTTACCTCATGTTTAGCTAAAAATGAGATAATATCTACACGAAAAGAACAGCTATTTTCATCTTTTGCATATTGAAGTAAGCTACTATGTTTATCAACAAGTTGCTCTAGCGATTTTATAAATACATTACTTTTTACAGTAACATAAATATATGATTCAGATTCTTCAATAATAATATCAAATACTCTATTTTTAAGACTCATTGTTCTATATGTTTTAATAAGAGTTACCATAAAATCTTTTAATATTAAAGAGTTATACTCTACATTTTGTTTAGAAAAATAATCAAATATTAAAAATATATCATCCTCTGTAATAATAGAAAAAGTTATAGAATAATGTTTAATATGTTCATCATTAAAACAGTTATAAACTATTTTTGGTTTTATATCTGTAATCGAACTTTTTTGTTTAATAAGAGATGTTATTACTTTAAGTCGAGCTACAATATCATCAAGTTGAAAGGGTTTAGCTATATAAAAATCAACCCCACTTGCATATATTTTTTGAATCTGTTCATCTCCACTCAAACCAGTAATAGCAGCAATAAAGATATGCTTTGTTTCATCTTGGGATTTTAATATAGATGTAAAACGTATACCATCCATTCTAGGCATTAAAACATCTGTTAATACAATATCTGGCTTAAATGTCTCTACTAAAGCTAATGCTTCCAAACCATTTTCAGCTTCTGCAATTTCATAATTTGGATTAATTTTTATTTTTATAATGTTAAGGAGACTTTCTCGTGTTTCTTTAGCATCATCAACTATTAATATTTTCATCTTAATTGCCTTGTGTCGGTATTTTAATGGTCATAGAGTTTGACAAATACTTTACATCATAAGCAGAGGGCATAGAATCTTCATATTTTTTAATCGCTTCTATAAAACTTATATTTGTACAACTAAGGTAGAGATCATCAGCAGATGATTCTATCATCATCTCAAATGCACCATCAAACTCACCCTCTAAACTCTCATAACTTTTGAATAGAAGTGTAATAAAATCTTTGAGCATTATTTTGTCACTATTTGGATAGAGTAAAGCTAAATGATGAATAATTTGATATAAGTCATCCTCTTGTAGTATTGTAAAAATAGTATAGTAATTCATCATAACAGGTACTTCAAAAGGATTAAAGCTATCTCTTTTTAATTCTGGTATCGGCTCATCTTTTTTTACTAATTTATATATCAACTTCAATCTTGCAATAATATCTTCTTTTTGAATAGGCTTAGATATATAATAATCAGCTCCACAAGAGAACACTTTTTTAACCTGTTCCTCTCCACTTAAACCCGTTATAGCTACTATAAAAATATTTTTATTTTTTTCACTTTGTTTTATTCGAGTAATAAGTTCAAAACCGTCCATAGTTGGCATCATAATATCTGTAAGTAATATATCGATATGATTATCTTTAATAATATCTAATGCACTTGCACCATTATCTGCTTCAAAAATAGTGATAGTATCATCTATACTAAACTTAATGATATTTCGAAGAACCTCTCTAGTCTCTTTTGCATCTTCAGTTATTAAAATATTCATTACTTACTCCTCGTAATATAAAAGTATGTTATTTTAATTTAAAAGTATGGAGAAAGTATGGAGAAAAAAATAGAGTTCTCCATACTTCCTCCATAGAAATAAAATAAACTTCCTATAAGATAAAAAATAGATAAGTGAGGTATAGATATGAAAGCTTTTTCTGATGATGGTATGTGTTTTGTTGATATGGAGCAATCCTTTACTATTAATGAAGTGGAAACATTCAAAAAAGAGATAACACCCTTACTCGCGACAGATAAAGAATTTTTAATTCATTGTATAGATGTTATTGAGATAGACTCTGCTGGTTTACAAGTTTTAATCTCTCTTAAAAAATATCTACAAAAAGAGAATATAACATTTGAAATCACAGCGGGAATAAAGTTTAAAGAGTTTATCTCTTTTTTTATGCTTGATAAATATTTTGAAGAGGATATAGTATGAATCTTGATTTTTTAGATATGCTTGATGGCTATAAAGCTGAAAATGATGAACTTCTCCAAAAGATGGAAGATGCTCTTATGGAGATTCAAGAAGATGGTATGGACGATGAAAATATCAATGCTGTTTTTCGTGCTGCTCATACTATTAAAGGTAGTTCAGGAATGTTTGGTATCGACTATATTGTCGATTTTACACATATTGCAGAAAACTTACTTGATAAAATTAGAAATCATAAGATAGAGATTAATGATGATATTATCCAACTTCTTTTAGCGTGTAAAGACCAGATGCAAACACTTATAGATTTTGTTATGAGTGACCCAGAAGGAGAGCCTAATGAGGAGATACAAGCAGACTCACAAACATTAATCTATGAACTTAAAGAGTGTTTAGGAGAAAAAGAAACAGTAAAAAAAGAGTCTGTACAAGAAGAGAAAAAAGCTGAAACAAGTGAAATAACCTCAGAAAACAGTTTAGATAAATATCAGATAAATATTAAATTTTCTGAAGATACTTTTAAACATGGGTTTGATACATATACTTTTATTCACTACCTTCAAGAGATAGGAGAGATTAAAGAGATTACAACCGATACACAAGCTATTCCTCTTTTTGATGCAATAGAACCCTTACAATGTTATATGTCTTATCAGATTGAACTTCATAGTTCTCAAACTATAAAAGTTATAGAAGATGCTTTCGATTTTGTCAAAGAAAAATCTGAAATTTCTATTATAAACCTCTCTGCTCCAACACCTCCAATAGTTGAAAAGATTGAGGAAAAGAAAGATGAGATAAAAAAAGTTAAAAAAACTACTAAAGGTCATACTGCAGTAAAACAAACAAACTTTATTAGAATAGAAGCTAATAAAATTGATACTCTGATAAATCTTATCGGTGAGATGGTTATTGCGAATGCTGCTGTTATGCAAAAAGCAACTGACTCCAAAATTTCAGACTTAGTAGAGTCGGTATCGACTGTCACAAGGATGCTTGAAGAGGTACGAGAAAATGCTATGCAGATTCGTATGGTACCTATTGGCGATACATTTAATAAGTTTAAACGTATTGTTCATGATACTGCAAATAAAGTGGGTAAAAAAGTTGATTTAGTTATTAATGGTGGAGATACTGAACTTGATAAAACGGTTATCGAAAAGATAGCCGACCCTCTTGTGCATCTCATACGGAACTCTGTTGACCACGGAATAGAAGCACCTGAACTACGTGAAGAATCCAATAAACCACAAACAGGTGTTCTACAATTAAATGCTTATCATGATGCAGGTGCTATTGCTATTGAGATAGTTGATGATGGCAAAGGTCTTGATGCTAATTTACTTTTAGCAAAAGGAATCGAAAAAGGTCTTGTAAATGAGGGAGATGAACTCACTCAAAAAGAGATTTTCAACCTTATCCTCCAACCTGGTTTTTCTATGGCTAAAGAGGTTACAGATATATCTGGTCGTGGTGTTGGTATGGATGTTGTTCAAAGAAATATAAGTGACCTTCATGGAACTATTGAGATAGATAGTCAAAAATCTAAAGGAACAAAGATAACTATTAGACTTCCTTTAACACTTGCTATCATAGATGGTTTTTTAACAAAAGTTGGCGATACAAATATGATTATCCCTTTAGATATGTTAGTTGAATGTATTGAACTAAGTAAAAATACCAAATCTCAGATGAAACGAAACAGCTATATAAATCTAAGAGGAAGTGTTTTACCTCTTTTAAATATTAGTGAATATTTTAAAATTCCACAATCTCCATTAGCAAGAAGTAATGTTATTGTTATTCAATATGGTGAACAAAAGATGGGAATAATTGTTGATGAACTTCTTGGTGAACTTCAAACAGTTATTAAACCTATGGGACAACTTTTTAAAAAGTTGAAATATTTTAGCGGTTCTACTATTTTAGGAAGTGGTGAAGTGGCTTTAATTATGGATATTCCAGTAATGATTGGAATGATGGAATCAAAACAGCAAGAGCAGATAGCTCAATAAAGGATAAATGATGTTACAAGATTTTACAATAAAAACAAAAATCAATGCTAGTGTCGGACTACTAATAGTCTTAATCTTTTCACTTTTAGGTATGAGTGTTATTTCAAGTAATCTTTCAGAGGAAAGTTTTCAATCGACAAAGACAATGGAAGAGAGTATTATTAAAAATAAAGACATTGTATCTAGCCATGAAGCATACACAGGTGATTTAGCCCGTGCTGTCTTAACTCATTCAGGTTTTGAAAAAGGTCATACAAGTCCTGAGAATTGTCTTTTAGGTCAATGGTACTATTCATTTAAAAATACGAAAGAGTTTAATGAACTTCCATCTCATATATCTCAACAACTAATCAAGATGGAACAGGAACATAAAAAAATACATACTATTGGTAAAGATTATGCTATTAATTATAACAATACGAATATAGACAGTACAATTAAAGATAAATTGCACAACTCTATTGCTATTGAGATGCCAAAACTTTTAAAATCAATAATATATAGTCTAGAATCTTATAATCATAATCTTGAAAATAAAATGGATATACTAAATACAGAGCATCAAGATATGAATAATTTTGTTAATCTTATTTTTATAATTATTTCTATAGTTGCCTTAATAATTATCTCCACTGTTATAATAATAATTAGAAACCTCATTAAAGACTTAAAATTATTCGAAAATGGAATAAATAGTTTTTTTAGTTATATAAATAAAGAAATAGTTGATATTACAATGATACAGAAAAATTCGAATGATGAGATAGGGACAATGATTGAATCTATTAATTCTAATATTGTATCTAGTAAAGAAAATATAGATAAAGATAATAAAACATTTGACACAATAGTAGATAAGCTTTCTCTGCTTTCAAATGGGGATTTTGAGAATGCAAAAA